>NZ_JBSFDA010000295.1:0-6686 GCF_053593675.1 Streptomyces sp. NPDC002156
CTGGCGAGCGGCGACCCGATCGGCGACGTGGAGGCCTGGCCCGGCGCCATCGAACGCTTCATGGACGAGGCCAAGGCCCACTCCTGGACCCCCGCTTGCTGCGGGCGGTGGCCTTCTTGGCGGTGGTGGTGCGGGCCGCCGTCTTGCGGGCGGGGGCCTTCTTGGCCGTCGCCTTCTTGGCCGGGGCCTTCTTCGCGGCGGTCTTCTTCGCCGTGGCCGTGGTCTTCTTGGCCGCCGCGGACTTCGCGGTGGTCTTCTTGGCCGTGGTCTTCTTCGCCGTGGCCGTCGTCTTCTTGGCCGGCGCCGCCTTCTTGGCGACGGTCTTCCTGGCCGTCGTCGCCCGCTTGGCGGTCGTGGCCTTCTTCGCCGCGGCCTTCTTGACCGTTGCGGCAGCACCGCCGGTCAGGCTGCCCTTGGGCGCCTTCTTGACCGCGACCTCGCCACCGCGCGGGAGCTTCTTCGAGCCGCTCACCAGGTCCTTGAAGCCCTGGCCCGCACGGAAGCGGGGGACGGAGGTCTTCTTGACCCGAACCCGCTCGCCCGTCTGCGGGTTGCGGGCGTAACGGGCCGGACGGTCGACCTTCTCGAAGGAACCGAAGCCGGTGACCGACACCCGGTCCCCACTGACCGTCGCGCGGACGATGGCGTCCAGGACCGCGTCGACCGCCTCGGCGGCCTGCTGACGGCCACCGACCTTGTCCGCAATGGCTTCTACGAGCTGCGCCTTGTTCACGTCTTCCCCTTCGGAGACATTGCCAGAACGAAAGTGTTCAAGCTTTTTCGCACGTTAGGCAGATATATACCGCAAATCAAACACGAAACGGGCTAATCACCCTTGTGCCGCAACGAACTCGGGCTGTCACGGAGTTCCTCAGCGGTCCTCGTCGGGGAATCGACCCTCGTCGAGGTCCGCCGTGAAGCGTTCCAGCCGCCTTGTCGCATCGGCGAGATCGTGCTTGGCCGCGGCCGTAATGACCAGCAGCTTCCGGGTCAGCGCCATCCGTACGCCCTCCGGGACTTGCAGTGCGCGCACTCTTGTGTGCGCTTCCTTGAGTTGGGCCGCGACCGCCGTGTAGAGCTCGAGTTGGCCGTCGTGTTCCATGCACAGATTGTGCCATCTGGGGCGAGTTGTCGCCTGCTCAGGGGGCAACTGCCGCCTCAAACGGCCTTCCGCGCCTGCTCCGGAGCCGCGGTGTCAAGACCCGGGTACCCAATCAACACCCTTTCTAACATGGGGAGTTGAGGGGTCACGGGAGGACGCGCGAGGGGATCGGGAGGCAGAAACAGCTGTACCCCCAATCGTGGCGATCGGGGGTACAGACGGGGTGTTGCAGTGGCCGAAACTCGACTTGCGAGCGGCCTTCGGACGACTGCGGTCCTTGAAGGGGACCTCAGACCTTGAGCGTCCACGGCTTGTGCGAGGGCCGCTTCGCCTCGTACGAGACGATCTGGTCCTCGTTCTGCAGGGTGATGGAGATGTCGTCCAGCCCGTTCAGCAGCCGCCAACGGGCGTTCTCGTCGAGCTCGAAGGCGGCGGTGATGCCCTCGGCGCGCACCTCGCGGGCCTCCAGGTCGACCGTGATCTCGGCCTGCGGGTCGTTCTCCGTCAGCTCCTGGAGCGCGTCCACGATCTTCTGCTCCAGAACCACCGTGAGCAGGCCGTTCTTGAGCGAGTTACCACGGAAGATGTCGGCGAAGCGCGACGAGATGACGGTCTTGAAGCCGTAGTTCTGCAGCGCCCAGACCGCGTGCTCGCGCGAGGAGCCCGTACCGAAGTCGGGACCGGCGACCAGGACCGTCGCGCCCTTGCGCTCGGGCCGGTTGAGGATGAAGTTCTCGTCCTTGCGCCAGGCCTCGAACAGCCCGTCCTCGAACCCGTCCCGCGTGACCTTCTTGAGCCAGTGAGCAGGGATGATCTGGTCGGTGTCGACGTTGCTGCGGCGCAGCGGGACGGCCCGGCCGGTGTGCGTGGTGAATGCTTCCATGGCTGATCAGACTCCAGCGGGCGTACGGGTGTCGGCGTCGGACAGGTCGGCCGGGGAGGCCAGGTGGCCCAGTACGGCCGTCGCGGCGGCGACCTGCGGCGACACCAGGTGCGTACGGCCGCCCTTGCCCTGCCTGCCCTCGAAGTTGCGGTTGGAGGTGGACGCGGAGCGCTCACCGGGGGCCAGCTGGTCGGGGTTCATGCCCAGACACATCGAGCAGCCCGCGTGCCGCCATTCGGCGCCGGCCTCCTTGAAGACCAGGTCCAGGCCCTCGGAGACGGCCTGCAGACCGACCCGCACCGAACCGGGGACGACCAGCATCCGTACGCCGTCGGCGACTTTGCGGCCCTCGACGATCTCGGCGGCGGCGCGCAGGTCCTCGATGCGGCCGTTGGTGCACGAACCTACGAAGACGGTGTCCACCTTGATGGAGCGCAGCGACTGTCCGGCCTCCAACCCCATGTATTCCAGGGCCTTTTCGGCGGCGAGGCGCTCCGAAGCGTCTTCGTACGAAGCCGGGTCGGGGACCGCGGCCGAAAGCGGCGCGCCCTGACCGGGGTTGGTGCCCCAGGTGACGAACGGCGAGAGCGCGGCGCCGTCGATGACGACCTCGGCGTCGAAGACGGCGTCGTCATCCGTCTTCAGGGTCTTCCAGTACTCCACCGCCGCGTCCCAGTCGGCACCCTCGGGCGCGTGCGGGCGGCCCTTGAGGTACTCGAAGGTGGTCTCGTCGGGGGCGATCATGCCCGCGCGGGCGCCGGCCTCGATCGACATGTTGCAGATGGTCATCCGGGCCTCCATCGAGAGCTTCTCGATGGCGGGGCCGCGGTACTCCAGGATGTAGCCCTGGCCGCCGCCGGTGCCGATCTTCGCGATGATGGCGAGGATCAGGTCCTTGGCGGTGACGCCGTCGGGCAGTTCGCCGTCGACCGTGATGGCCATGGTCCTGGGGCGGGCCAGCGGCAGCGTCTGGGTGGCCAGCACATGCTCGACCTGCGAGGTGCCGATGCCGAAGGCCAGCGCGCCGAAGGCGCCGTGCGTGGAGGTGTGGGAGTCGCCGCAGACGACGGTGGTGCCCGGCTGGGTCAGTCCCAGCTGCGGTCCCACGACGTGGACGACGCCCTGCTCGACGTCGCCCAGCGGGTGCAGCCGCACACCGAAGTCGGCGCAGTTCTTGCGCAGCGTCTCCAGCTGGACCCGGGAGACCGGGTCGGCGATGGGCTTGTCGATGTCGAGGGTCGGGGTGTTGTGGTCCTCGGTCGCGATGGTGAGGTCGAGGCGCCGCACCTTACGGCCGTTCTGGCGCAGACCGTCGAAGGCCTGCGGGCTGGTCACCTCGTGCAGCAGGTGCAGATCAATGAAAAGGAGGTCGGGCTCGCCCTCGGCGCGCCGGACGACATGGTCGTCCCAGACCTTCTCCGCGAGTGTCCTACCCATCGCTTTCCCTCCAGGCCGGCCCGTTCGAGCACCGGCCCAACTAGATAGAGATCTTGTGGAGGCGATCGCCCATACCCCTCGTCGGACATCCGCCACCGGGCCCGTTGGTCGGCGGGCCGCTGTGTCTTCCAGAGTGGCGCGTTCCACCGGAAAATGAACTTGCGTTTCACAGAGTGAGACGCGAGTATCGTTTCATGGACAACAGTAGCGGCGTCGGCGTTCTGGACAAGGCAGCCCTTGTCCTGAGCGCTCTGGAGTCCGGTCCGGCCACCCTCGCGGGTCTGGTCGCGGCGACCGGACTCGCACGACCCACGGCACATCGTCTCGCCGTGGCCTTGGAACACCACCGGATGGTGGCGCGCGACATGCAGGGCCGTTTCATTCTCGGCCCCCGCCTGGCAGAACTGGCGGCAGCGGCGGGCGAAGACCGCCTCCTCGCGACGGCCGGCCCGGTGCTCACCCACCTCCGCGACCTGACGGGCGAGAGCGCGCAGCTCTACCGCCGTCAGGGCGACATGCGTATCTGCGTCGCCGCGGCCGAGCGCCTCTCGGGCCTCAGGGACACGGTCCCGGTCGGCTCGACGCTCACGATGAAGGCGGGTTCGTCGGCCCAGATCCTGATGGCGTGGGAGGAGCCGGAGCGCCTGCACCGCGGCCTCCAGGGCGCCCGCTTCACAGCGACAGCGCTGTCGGGCGTACGACGCCGGGGCTGGGCCCAGTCCATCGGCGAACGCGAACCGGGCGTCGCCTCGGTCTCGGCCCCCGTCCGTGGCCCGTCGAACCGCGTGGTGGCCGCCGTCTCGGTCTCGGGCCCCATCGAACGCCTGACCCGCCACCCCGGCCGCATGCACGCCCAGGCAGTCATCGACGCGGCGGCCCGCTTGTCGGAGGCCTTGCGCCGCACGGGCTGACACGTACAAACGCCCTCGGGAAGCGGGCCGGCCTCAACGCCGCGGCAGGCCGCTTCCCGAGGGCACTTCTATGTCAGGGGCGAGGTCACCAACCTAGGGGCGCGGGGCTGTATCGATTTGCGGCTCCGCCGCGTGGGCGCGACCAGCCACAGCGGACCCGCACCCGCAAAAACAACAGAACCCCGGTGAACCCCATTGGCTAGCGGCGCTATCCGACCACCGCGTGCTTGGATCGTGCCGTTGTCCGAGGGAAGGCGCAAGGGATGCGGCTGGCGGAGTTGAGCGAGCGCAGCGGGGTGTCCACCGCGACCATCAAGTACTACCTGCGCGAAGGCCTGTTGGCGCCCGGCCGGCAGATCAACACGACGACCGCGGAGTACGACGAGGGCCATCTGCGCCGTCTGCGTCTGGTGCGCGCGCTGATCCAGGTGGGCCGTATCCCCGTAGCCACCGCCCGTGAGGTGTTGGGCCATGTCGACGACGAGTCCCTGGGCCGTACGATCCGCCTGGGCACGGCCCTGTGGGCGTTGCCGCAGGGCACCGAGCCGGACGAGGAGGACCCGGCCGTGGCCGCCGCCCGCCGGGAGGTCGACCGGCTGCTGACGAGCCTCGGGTGGGAGACCGCGCGTGAGCTGAGCGACCTCTCCCCCGTGCACCGGTCGCTGGTGGTGGCGGTGGCCGCGCTGATCCGGCTGGGCTATCCCTGGGACGCCGAACTGATGGCGCCGTACGCGGAGTTGATGCACCAGGTGGCGAGACGGGACCTGGACCATCTGGAGACGCACGCGTCGGACGCGGAGCGGGTGGAGACGGCGGTCGCGGCGACGGTGCTCTTCGAACCGGTGCTCACGGCACTGCACCGGCTGGCCCAGGAGGAGGAGTCGGCACGGCGGTACGGGCTGTAGGCAGGGGAAATGCAGAGTAGCCCCCCGCCGAAGCGGGGGGCCACCTGCACTGACGTACCCCCGACCGGATTCGAACCGGCGCTACTGCCGTGAGAGGGCAGCGTGCTAGGCCGCTACACAACGGGGGCGAGGATCTTGCATGCGGTTAAACCACACCGCCGCAGATCCGAGCTGGTCTACCTGGACTCGAACCAAGAATGACGGTACCAGAAACCGTAGTGTTGCCAATTACACCATAGACCAAGGCACTTCAAGGTAAAGCGTACCCCCGACCGGATTCGAACCGGCGCTACTGCCGTGAGAGGGCAGCGTGCTAGGCCGCTACACAACGGGGGCCCTAGCGATCCTGCATGAGAGTCAGTGGGTGCGACCCTGGCTGACCCTCCGGGAAGGATCTGTACCCCCGACCGGATTCGAACCGGCGCTACTGCCGTGAGAGGGCAGCGTGCTAGGCCGCTACACAACGGGGGCCTGTGTGGATTCTGATCTCCACGGGTGCAGATTTGAAGCAATCTGCGAGCTGGCCTACCTGGACTCGAACCAAGACTAACGGAACCAGAAACCGTCGTGCTGCCAATTACACCATAGGCCACTGGAACGCCAGCCCCTGCGGAGCTTTTGTTCTAGCTTGCACCTCCGGTTCCCGGCCTTTCGGCCCGCTCTCCGGCGGCGCAGGAAGAACATTACCCGAAGGTGGACGGCGCTCCAAAACGGGTATCGGCGCCGAGGAGCGCGGGGAGTTCGGCGAGCGAGGCGATCCGGTGCGGGCCCGCGGGGGCCTCCTCCGCGCCGCCGAGGCCGCCGCGGTCGATCCACACGGACGGAGGCAGGTCCAGGACGGCGCAGGCGGCGTGGAAGGCCTGGGCGTCCGGCTTGTGGACGCCCGCCCAGCTCGGCCGCGCACAGGACCGACTCGAACCGGTCGCGGACGCCGAGCACGCGCGGCTTGCGGTCCTGTACGCGGATGCTGGAGTTGGAGAGCACCCCGTGCCGGTGGCTGGCCGGCTCGGGGGTTGTCCCCCGATGGACGCAGCCGCGGCTGGCACAGTGGGTGCATGAGCGAGCACCGAGTCCAGTTCACCGTCGAGGCCCGCACGGCCTACGACGGCCTGCCCGACGAGCGTCGAGCACAGCTGGACACGGCGGTGCGGATACTGTCGCGCGACCCTTTCCGCAAGGCTGCGACAGCGCCACTCGGCCCCGACGAACATCTGCGGAAGACCTACGTGACCCCCGGCATGATGCTGGAGTACATGGTCGCGGGGGCCGTCATGGTCATCGTCGTGCTGGAGATCTTCGACGAGTTCACGTACCTGATCGACGAGAACGACGCGGTCTGAACCGCACGTTCGAGGGGCGGGCCCCCGAAAAAACGGGTGGCGCCCCCCGCGGATGGCGGGGTGTTAAGAAACCACCCACCAAAACGAACAGGGGGGGGGAGGGAAAGA
>NZ_JBSFDA010000296.1:0-6680 GCF_053593675.1 Streptomyces sp. NPDC002156
TCTCCTTCTTTTTTTTCCCTCCCCTTGCTTTCCTTTTGGGGGGGGGGTTCTCCCCCTACCCCCCCCCCACCCCCTCCCTTCCGTATGCCGAGATACGGACCGTGACCCCGCCCGGAGTGTCGCGTTAGGCACATTTCATCCCAATCCATCAAGATGTGCGCGAAATCATTACTTCGTACGTGGAGAGGGGTTGCAGGATGAGCAACGCAGCGACGTCGCACGGTTTCGGGGCCGGACGGGGGCGTGGTTACCGGCCCGATCGGGTCGACGCGTACGCCGCCGCCCTCTCCGCGGAGCGGGACGCCGCCTGGGAGCGGGCCGCACGGCTGACCGTGCTGGCCCGGCAGATGGGCGCCGAGTCGGAGCGGCTGCGGGAGGTCGTCGCGGGGCTCGCTCCGCAGACGTACGACAGCCTCGGCGAACGCGCCCGCCGCCTCTGGGAGTTGGGCGCCGAGGAGGCCGGCGCCGTGCGGGAGCGGGGGCGCAGCGAGGCGCGGCAGCTGGTCGCGGCGGCCGAGGCCCGCGCGGACGCCCTGCGCGAGGCCACGGAGGCCGCTGCCCAGGCCGTACGCGCCGAGGCCGACGAACGTGCCCGGCACCGGCTGCTCGCCGCCCGCGCCGAGGCCGACGAGATCCGGATCGGTGCCCGGCGGGACATCAAGGAGGGGCGCGGCGAGGCACTGGCCGCCCTGCGCGAGATGCGGGCGCGGACCTCGGGGCTGCTCGCCGAGCAGGAGAAGGAGTATGCCGACCGGTGGGCCGCGGAGGAGCACCTCGCCGCCGAGCGTGAAGTCGCCCTGGACGCACGGCACATGGACCGCGTCACGGCTGCCGAGGCCGCGCTGTCCGAGGCGAAGCGGGCCTTCGCGGACGCCGAGGAGTCGGTCGGGCGCATCGAGGACGACGCCCGGATCCACGCCGCCGAGATCCTCACCGAGGCCCGCGTCCAGGAAGACCGCATCGCCCGCGAGACGGAGCGCGTCCTGCGGGAGCACGGCGAGGAGTGGGACGACGTACAGGCCCACATGGACCACGTACGCAGCAGCCTGACCACGCTCACGGGGCGGGCCGCGGCGGCCGAATAGCACGCCGCCCCGGGCCCGGTGCCGCCCGGGGCCCGTCCGGCGGATCATGACGCGGACGTGGACGCGGACGTGGACGTGGACGCGGGGGCCGGCGCGCCGATCTGCGGCGTTGCCGTCGGTTGCCGACTCCCTCATCGCCCCCGCTCAAGGGCTCTCCTTGATGACCGGGAAGCGGCGCGGCGCCAGCACCAGCAGCGCCAGGAACGCCAGCGCCGCCGCTCCCGCCGCGCCGAAGTAGACGGCGTGCACGGCGTCCGCGATGGCCCGTCGGGTCGCCTCCGGCGCGGCGGTCGAGTCGAGCGCCCGCGTCACCGAGTCCAGGTCGCTCGCGCCGCCCAGCCGGGACGCGAGTACGCCGTTGGCGACCGCGCCGAACAGGGCCGCGCCGATCGTCTGGCCGGTCTGGCGGCAGAAGAGGACGGAGGCCGTCGCCGTACCCCGCTCCGACCAGCCGACCGTCGACTGGACGCCGATTATCAGCGGGAGTTGGAAGAGACCGAGGGCGCCGCCGAGCAGCAGCATCAGGAGGGTGGGCTGCCAGGCGGAGCCGGGGTACGGGAGGAAGGGGAACGCCAGCAGGATCAGGGTCGCCGTGCCGATGCCGAGCATCGCCGTGTTGCGGAAGCCGATCCTGCGGTACACGTGCTGGCTCAGCGCCGCCGACACCGGCCAGCTCAACGTCCATACGGACAGCACGAATCCGGCCGCTATCGGGGCCAGGCCCAGTACCGACTGGGCGTACGTCGGCAGGAACACCGTGGGGGCCACCATCAGCAAACCCAGTGCGCCCAGCGCCAGGTTGACCGCCGCGATCGTGGGGCGCCGCCACACCCACCCGGGGATGATCGGCTCCGCCGCCCTGCGTTCGATCACGACCACGAGCAACGTCAGCGCAAGTCCCGTACACAGGAGGGTTGTTGACTGCCACGACAGCCAGGGCCAAGCCACTCCGCCCTGGACGAGGGCCGTCAGCAGCACGCCGCCGCACGCGAACACCATCAGGGCGCCCGCCCAGTCGATGCGCGGGCGGGGGCCGGAGGTGTCGCGCTGTGGTTCGTGGAGGTGGCGGGCCAGGAGCCACATCGCGACCGCACCGACGGGCAGGTTGACGAGGAAGATCCAGCGCCAGTCGGCGTAGGCCGCCAACACCCCGCCCACCGCGGGGCCCGCCACCGCCGAGGTCGCCCACACCGTCGACAACTTGGCCTGGATCCGCGGGCGTTGCTCAAGCGGGTACAGGTCGGCGGCGAGGGTCTGGACCGTGCCCTGGAGGGCGCCGCCGCCCAGGCCCTGGACGATCCGGAACGCGATCAGCGCGCCCATGTTCCAGGCCAGCGCGCAGAGGAGGGAGCCGAGGAGGAACAGGGCCGCGCCCGCGATCAGGACCGGTTTGCGGCCGAAGGTGTCCGAGAGCTTGCCGTACACGGGCAGGGTGACCGTGACGGCGAGCAGATAGCCCGAGAACAGCCAGGAGAAGACGGAGAAACCGCCGAGGTCGCCAACGATCTGCGGTACGGCGGTCGAGACGATCGTGGAGTCGAGCGCGGCCAGGGCCATCGCGAGCATGAGCGCGGCGACGACGGCTCCCCGCTTCTCCGTTCCGGTGCTCCGGGTGGCGCCGGGTGTCGCGGATTTCGTACGGCGGCTGCTGCCCACCCGAGTCCTTTCCCCATGCATCTATCTGCCGCCGACCACTCTGCCACTTGACCTTCACGCGGCGGGAGGGTGGAGCCTGACCGGGGCGGAGGGGCGAGGCAACCCTGAGACCGGCTCCACCGTGAGGTGGACAGCCCCTAGGGGGACCTCCGTACTTCGGCTCGGGGAGGGTTCGTACCGGCGGAGGACGAGACGGGGCGTCGACCGTCCTTAACCTGGCTTTATGCCGCTGAAGGGCGGTGTGCAGGACCTCCGGGGGTGGGGTTTTCCCCCGCAGAAGACTGCGCTGGGCGTCAGAGACCCGGACCCCCTCCCGACAGCAGACTCATACACGTACCGCAGAGCAGTCCGCAGGCAGGAATGCGCTACCGGGCATCAGTGCGGCTCCGCACCGACCGACTTAGGAGACATACCGTGACATCGGCTGTGACCATCACCAGGCACGGGGGCACTGGCGGGCGTACGGCCGTTGCCGCGCGGGCGCGGCAGGTCGTGAAGGCGTACGGGTCCGGTGAGACCCGCGTCGTCGCCCTGGACCATGTGGACGTGGACATCGCGCGGGGACAGTTCACCGCGATCATGGGCCCCTCGGGGTCCGGCAAGTCCACCCTCATGCACTGCCTCGCCGGACTCGACACCGTGACCAGCGGGCAGATCCATCTCGACGAGACCGAGATCACCGGTCTCAAGGACAAGAAGCTCACCCAACTGCGCCGGGACCGGGTCGGGTTCATCTTCCAGGCGTTCAACCTGCTGCCGACGCTCAGCGCGTTGGAGAACATCACGCTGCCCATGGACATCGCAGGCCGCAAGCCGGACAAGGGGTGGCTGGCCCAGGTCGTGGAGACGGTCGGGCTGAAGGACCGGCTCAAGCACCGGCCCAACCAGCTCTCCGGCGGTCAGCAGCAACGCGTCGCCGTGGCACGGGCGTTGGCCGCGCGGCCCGAGATCATCTTCGGTGACGAGCCGACCGGAAACCTCGACTCCCGTGCGGGTGCTGAGGTGTTGGGCTTCCTTCGGCGGTCCGTCGACGAGTTGGGGCAGACCATCGTCATGGTCACGCACGACCCGGTGGCCGCCTCGTACGCGGACCGGGTGCTGTATCTCGCCGACGGACGGATCGTCGACGAGATGTTCCGGCCGACCGCCGACACCGTCCTCGACCGGATGAAGGACTTCGACGCGCGGGGGCGTACGTCATGACTGTGCTGAAGACCTCGATGCGCAACTTCTTCGCGCACAAGGGCCGGATGGCCCTGTCGGCGGTGGCCGTGATGCTGTCGGTGGCGTTCGTGTGCGGGACCCTCGTCTTCACGGACACCATGAACACGACGTTCGACAAGCTCTTCTCGACCACGGCGTCCGACGTCACGGTGTCGCCGAAGGCCGCCAAGAGCGACGAGACCCCGCAGAACGGGGTGCCCGAGTCGATGCCGGCCTCCGTACTGGCGAAGGCGCAGCAGGCTCAGGGCGTCAAGTCGGCGGAGGGCGCGGTCAGTTCGATGAACGTGACCGTCGTCGACAGCGACAACGAGAACATGGGGTCCAGCACCGGCGCTCCGACCATCGCGGGCAACTGGACGCGCAACGACCTGCGTGCGATGGAGATCACCAGCGGTCACGCACCACGTGGGCCCACCGAGGTGATGGTCGACGCCGACACCGCCGACAAGCACCACCTGAAGATGGGCGACGAGCTGCGCACCATCGCGCAGACCGGTGACATCAAGGCGCGGATCGTCGGCATCGCCACCTTCAAGGTGACCAACCCCGGTGCCGCCGTCGTCTACTTCGACACCGCCACCGCACAGCGTGAACTCCTGGGCGCCACAGGGCGGTTCACCCAGCTCAACGTCACGGCGGCGAGCGGGGTCACCGACACCCAGCTCAAGCAGAACGTCACCGACGCCCTTACCGCGACCGGTGTGTTCAAGGTCCAGACGCAGAAGGAGTCCTCCGACGAGAACCGTGAGGGCGTCGGCGAGTTCATGAACGTCATCAAGTACGCCATGCTCGGCTTCGCCGGGATCGCGTTCCTGGTCGGCATCTTCCTGATCATCAACACCTTCTCGATGCTGGTCGCCCAGCGCACCCGCGAGATCGGCCTGATGCGGGCGATCGGTTCCTCGCGCAAGCAGGTCAACCGGTCCGTGCTGGTGGAGGCGCTGCTGCTCGGCTTCGTCGGGTCCGTCCTCGGTGTCGGCGCGGGGGTCGGCATCGCGGTCGGCCTGATGAAGCTGATGTCGATGGCCGGCATGAACCTCTCCACCGACGATCTGACGATCAAGACGGCCACCCCGGTGATCGGCCTGGTCCTCGGCGTCGTCGTCACCGTCCTCGCCGCCTACCTCCCGGCCCGCCGCGCGGGCAAGGTCTCCCCGATGGCCGCACTCCGCGACGCCGGCACCCCGGCGGACGGCAGGGCGGGTCTGGTGAGGGGCCTGATCGGCCTGGCCCTGACGGGCGCGGGCGGTTACGCCCTCTACCTGGCGGCCACCGCCGACAAGGCGAAGGACGGCTCGCTGGTCCTCGGCGCGGGCATCGTGCTCACGCTCATCGGGTTCGTGATCATCGGCCCGGTGCTCGCGGGTGGTGTCGTACGGGTGCTCAGTGCCGTACTGCTGCGGGGCTTCGGCCCTGTCGGCCGCCTGGCCGAGCGCAACGCCCTGCGCAACCCGCGCCGGACCGGTGCGACGGGCGCGGCCCTGATGATCGGCCTGGCCCTGGTCGCGTGCCTCTCGGTGGTCGGCTCCTCGATGGTCGCCTCAGCGACCGACGAACTCGACAAATCGGTCGGCGCGGACTTCATCGTCCAGGGCAACCAGCGGTTCGTGCCCCAGGCCGAGAAGGCGATGCAGAACTCGCCCGGCCTGGCCCACGTCACCCGCTACAAGGAGGTCGAGGTCAGCCTGACCCCGCCCGGCGGCAAGGCCGAGAAGACCGAACTGACGGCCGCCGACCCGACGTACGCCTCCGATCTGCGCCGCGCCACCACCTCGGGGACGCTGAGCGCCGCGTACGGCAAGGACGCCATGTCGGTGGGCTCCGGGTACGCCAAGGAGCACGGGGTGAAGGTCGGCGACACGATGACCGTCGCCTTCAAGGGCGGCTCGACGGCCGAGCTCAAGGTCGCCGCCGTCACGGACGACGACGTGGCCATCGACAAGGGCGCGCAGTACCTGTCCATCGCGACGATGGAGAAGTACCTGCCCGCCGACAAGATCCCGCCGAACGACCTGATGTTCGCCAAGGCCGAGAAGGGCCAGGAGAAGGAGGCGTACGCCGCTCTGAAGACGGCACTCGACCCCTACCCGCAGTACCAGGTCCGCGACCAGACCGACTACAAGCAGGAACTGAAGGACCAGATCGGCCAGCTCCTGAACATGGTCTACGGCCTGCTCGCCCTGGCGATCGTGGTGGCGGTCCTGGGCGTCGTCAACACCCTCGCCCTGTCGGTGGTGGAGCGGACCCGCGAGATCGGCCTGATGCGCGCGATCGGCCTGTCGCGGCGCCAGCTGCGCCGGATGATCCGCCTGGAGTCCGTGGTGATCGCCCTCTTCGGCGCACTGCTGGGGCTCGGCCTGGGGATGGGCTGGGGGGCTACGGCTCAGCAACTGCTCGCCCTGGAGGGCCTGAAGGTGCTGGAGATTCCGTGGATGACGATCGGCGGGGTGTTCGCGGGGTCGGCGTTCGTGGGGCTGTTCGCGGCGCTGGTGCCGGCGTTCAGGGCGGGGCGGATGAACGTGCTGAACGCGATCGCTACCGACTAGCCGATCGGCCACCCCGAGCGGGGGCTACGGGGAACGGGGGAACAGGGGGATCACCAGCACCGCCAGGATGATCGACAGGGACACCGAGTACGCGAAGAACGAGCCCGCGCGGATCGGTATGCCCAGTGGATGAACAAACCCGTCCGGAGACGGTGACGGCGACCCGGCC
>NZ_JBSFDA010000297.1:0-6600 GCF_053593675.1 Streptomyces sp. NPDC002156
GTCCGGCGTTTGAGGACAAGGCCCGTTCAGGGCCGTGGCGGGGGTCTGGGGGCGGAGCCCCCAGGGATGGGACGGGTAGGGGCGGCGGGGGCGAGGAAAAAAGGCCTACAGGCGGTCCAGGACCTGGGCCAGCAACGAGCCCATGCGGGTTGCGCTGTCGCGGCCCGCCTGGAGGACCTCCTCGTGGTTCAACGGTTCCCCCGTCATCCCGGCCGCCAGGTTCGTCACCAGCGAGATCCCCAGGATCTCGGCCCCGGCTTCCCGCGCCGCGATCGCCTCCAGGACCGTCGACATGCCCACCAGGTCCGCCCCGATGACCCGCGCCATCCGGATCTCGGCAGGAGTCTCGTAGTGCGGGCCCGTGAACTGGGCGTACACGCCCTCCTCCAGGCTCGGGTCGATCTCCTTGCACAGGGCGCGCAGCCGAGGCGAGTACAGATCCGTCAGGTCCACGAAGTTCGCGCCGATGATCGGCGACGTCGCCGTGAGGTTGATGTGGTCGCTGATCAGGACCGGCTGGCCGGGACGCATGTCGGCGCGCAGGCCGCCGCAGCCGTTGGTCAGGACGATGGTCTTGCAGCCGGCCGCCACGGCGGTACGGACACCGTGCGCCACGGACGCGACGCCCCGCCCCTCGTAGTAGTGCGTGCGCCCCAGGAACACCAGCGCGCGCTTGTCGCCGATCCGGTACGAGCGGATCCTGCCGCCGTGGCCCTCGACCGCCGGCGGCGGGAATCCGGGCAGCTCGGTGACCGGGAGATCGGCCGCGGGGGCGCCCAGGGCGTCCACGGCCGGTGCCCAGCCGGAGCCCATCACGAGGGCGACGTCGTGGGTCTCGGCGCCCGTCAGCTCCCGCAGGCGCGCGGCGGCGGCGTCGGCGGCGGAGTGGGGGTCGCCCTGGATGTCGTCCGGAAGAAGAGATGCGTTCACGCGCAAGAGCGTATCCGGTCGGAGCCTACGCGCGTAGATGACAGAGGCCACGGGATGGCGATCGTTGTCTTGTCGTTTCCAACCAAACGCGATGCGCGCTCGGCTCAACAGGGACGTTTTCTCAGTTCCATCACATAGTCGTGCGGAGCCCCCGCCGACTCCGCCGCGTCGGCGATCTCGCCCAGGTACCGCGCCGACGGCAGCCCGCCCTCGTACCCGTTGAGGACGTACACCCACGCCGGCTCCTCGCCCTCCAGCGTGTGGACGCGCAGCCGCATCCGGCGGTAGATGTCCAGGCCCACGCCCTCCCAGCGGTCCAGCGACTCCTCGTCGGGCGGGGCGATGTCGTACAGGGCGACGAAGACCTGGGAGCGGGGGGCCTCGACGATCGTCGGGAGGGCGCCCTCCCAGCCCATGTGCTCGCCGCCGAACGTCAGCCGCCAGCCGGTCAGCCAGCCGGTGGCGCGCAGCGGCGAGTGCGGTGCGCGGCGCGTCATGAGCCGCGCGTCGAGATTGCCGGCGTAGGCGGCGTAGAGCGACATGGGTCGAGAGTACGGCAGCGGACACGGCCGTCACTCCGACAGCACAGGCCCCTCCCGCACCCGTACAACCGTGCGCCCGCACCGGTCTCGTACGCCCACACGTGACCCGGGGCGCAGACACCTCGGGGCATGCGGGACAATGGAGCATGTGACTCGGATCGTGATCATTGGTGGCGGACCCGGCGGGTACGAAGCTGCGCTGGTGGCAGCACAGCTCGGCGCGGAGGTGACCGTCGTCGACTGCGACGGTCTGGGCGGGGCGTCGGTGCTCACCGACTGCGTACCGTCGAAGACCCTGATCGCCACGGCCGAGGTGATGACCACCTTCGACTCGTCGTACGAGGAACTGGGGATCATCGTCGCCGACGACACCCCACCCGAGCAGCAGGCCGCCCGCGTCGTGGGCGTCGACCTCGACAAGGTCAACCGACGGGTCAAGCGGCTCGCCCTCGCCCAGTCGCACGACATCACCGCCTCCGTCACCCGGGCCGGCGCCCGTGTCCTGCGCGGCCGTGGGCGGCTCGACGGCATGCAGGCCATCGACGGCTCCCGGAAGGTCGTCGTACGGGCGGCCGACGGCACCGAGGAGACCCTCGTCGCCGACGCCGTGCTGATCGCCACCGGCGGACACCCGCGCGAGCTGGCCGACGCGCAGCCCGACGGCGAGCGCATCCTCAACTGGACCCAGGTCTACGACCTCACCGAGCTGCCCGAAGAGCTGATCGTGGTCGGGTCCGGTGTCACCGGTGCCGAGTTCGCCGGTGCCTATCAGGCGCTCGGGTCCAAGGTCACCCTCGTGTCGTCGCGCGACCGCGTGCTGCCGGGTGAGGACCCGGACGCCGCCGCCGTCCTCGAAGAGGTCTTCCGGCGCCGTGGCATGAACGTCATGGCCCGCTCCCGCGCCGAGTCCGCCAAGCGCGTCGGCGACCGGGTCGAGGTCACCCTCTCCGACGGGCGTGTCATCACCGGCTCACACTGTCTGATGGCCGTCGGCGCGATTCCCAACAGTGCCGGGATGGGCCTTGAGGAGGCCGGGGTCAAGCTGCGCGACTCCGGGCACATCTGGACCGACAAGGTGTCCAGGACGACCGCCCCGGGCGTGTACGCCGCCGGTGACGTGACCGGCGTCTTCGCCCTCGCGTCCGTCGCCGCCATGCAGGGCCGTATCGCCATGTACCACTTCCTCGGCGACGCGGTGGCCCCGCTCAACCTGAAGACCGTCTCCTCCAACGTCTTCACCGACCCCGAGATCGCCACCGTCGGCTACACCCAGGCCGACGTCGACGCCGGCAAGATCGACGCCGTGGTCGTCAAGCTCCCGCTGCTGCGCAATCCGCGCGCGAAGATGCAGGGCATCCGCGACGGCTTCGTCAAGCTCATGTGCCGGCCGGGTACGGGGATTGTCGTCGGCGGGTGTGTCGTGTCGCCGCGTGCCTCCGAACTCATCCACCCGATCTCGATCGCGGTCGACAACAATCTGACGGTCGAGCAGATCGCGAACGCGTTCACGGTCTATCCGTCCCTTTCCGGATCGATCGCCGAGGTCGCCCGGCAGCTCCACACGCGCAAGGCGACGGGCGAGGCCTGAGCGCCCGGAGCCGGTGGGGAGCGGAACTTCCCGCTGGTCACGGGGAGTTGCGGCCCATTCGTACGGCATAGGCGGAGCGGATAGGCGCGTATACCACTTCCCGTACCCCCATGCGAACAACTTCTGTTATTCGGCGCAAACTGCTGAAAGCAGACGGTCGTTGGGGTTACTGTCAGTTTCGTGTTCGCTGCAGAACGTCGTCAATTGATCCTCGAAATGGTGCGAGCGAATGGGGCCGTGTCGCTCCGTGAGCTCGCCCGCGTCGTCCAGACCTCCGAAGTGACCGTACGGCGGGACGTGCGCGCACTGGAGGCAGAAGGACTCCTCGACCGCCGGCACGGCGGTGCGGTATTGCCGGGCGGCTTCACGCGGGAGTCCGGCTTTCCGCAGAAATCCCATCTCGCGACCGCCGAGAAGACGGCCATCGCCGACCTCGCCGCGAGCTTCGTCGAAGAGGGCGAGGCCATCGTGGTCGGGGCGGGGACCACCACGCAGGAGCTGGCACGCCGGCTCGCGCGGGTCCCCGGGCTGACCGTCGTCACCAACTCCCTGTTGGTGGCCCAGGCGCTGGCCCACGCAAACCGGGTGGAGGTCGTGATGACCGGCGGCACTCTGCGCGGTTCCAACTACGCCTTGGTCGGCAGTGGCGCCGAGCAGTCCCTGCACGGGCTGCGGGTGTCCAAGGCCTTCCTCTCCGGAAGCGGGCTCACCGCCGAACGTGGACTGTCGACCTCCAACATGCTGTCGGCGTCCGTCGACCGCGCGCTGGTGCAGGCCGCCGCCGAGGTCGTCGTGCTCGCCGATCACACCAAGCTCGGTACGGACACCATGTTCCAGACCGTGCCCACGGACGTGATCACCCGCCTCGTCACGGACGAACCGCCCGTCCACGACGACCGCGCGGGTACGGAACTCCAGGCCTTGGCCGACCAGGGAGTCCAGATCGCCGTCGCCGGATCGTCCGGCTCGGGGAACGGCTCCCAGACGAACGGACCGGGCGGCGGTGATCAGGTCCCGGCGCGCCAGCAGCGCCGGGACGTGCCGCTTCCCAACCCACGCCGGGGCCAGCTGGCCGGTGGCGCGGCGGGCCATCCGCTGCGCGGCACGATGCTGGGCGAGCAGCCCGGCGGACCGGGTGAGCGCGAACGGGAGCGGGAGCGGGCCCGGGTGGCGGATCTCCGCCGCCGCTGACCCGTCGTCTTACCGGGTTGCGGGGTCACTGGGTTACCGGGTTGCTGTCGCATGTCCGGTATCCGGGTTGCTGTCAGTACACCGGCTTATTGAGGTACGGCCTTCAGACCCCGCAGTGTCAGGGTCAGGAGGCGGTCGGCGAGGCCCGGGTCGTCCGGGGTCTCCTCGGCCGCCAGCGCGATGGCGTTGGTGAGCTGGAGCAGGTCGCCGATGGAGACGTCGGTGCGCAGGGTGCCGGCCTGCTGGGCGCGGGTGAGCAGGGCCGCGCCCGCCGCCCGCATCGGGTTGCTGCACCTGGCCAGCGCCGAGTCGGCGTCGTACGACACCGACATGAGCGCCCGTGCCAGGCCGCGGTACTCACTGGCGTGCGTGACGATCTCGCGCAGCCAGGTGACCAGGGCGGCGCATGGCTCCGGGTCGGTCAGCAGCTCGCGGGAGCGGGCGAGCAGGTCGTTCACCGCGTCCTCGAAGACCGCGCTCATCAGGGCGTGGCGGTTGGGGAAGTGGCGGTAGAGCGTGCCGATGCCTACGCCTGCGCGGCGGGCCACGTCCTCCAGGGAGGTGTCCGTGCCGTGTTCCGCGAAGGCTGAGCGGGCTTCTGTGAGCAGGCGTTCGTAGTTGCGGCGGGCGTCTGCGCGGAGGCCTGCCGGCGGGTGGGCCATGGTTCACCTGCCCTTCGTTTGCTTGGTCCGTGGGGTCAGCATGACATCGGTTGTGTTTTGGCCGCAGGCCCGGTGGGGGCTTGTCGCGCAGTTCCCCGCGCCCCTAAAGACTTGCCCGCACCGTTTGTCGGAAAGTGAAGCGCCCGGTGGGCTGATCGCTCAGTCCGCCGGGCGCCTTGTCATGCTGTACGGCTGGTCAGTCCTTGATCTCGCAGATGGGGGCGCCGGAGGTGAGGGAGGCGCCTACCTCTGCTGCGAGGCCTTTGATGGTGCCTGCTTTGTGGGCGTTGAGGGGCTGTTCCATTTTCATGGCTTCGAGGACGACGACGAGGTCGCCTTCCTTGACCTCCTGGCCTTCCTCGACGGCGACCTTGACGATGGTGCCCTGCATGGGGGAGGCGAGGGTGTCGCCGGAGGCCGCCGGGCCGGACTTCTTGGCCGCGCGGCGTTTGGGCTTGGCGCCGGCGGCGAGGCCGGTGCGGGCCAGGGACATGCCCAGCGAGACGGGCAGGGAGACCTCCAGGCGTTTGCCGCCGACCTCGACGACGATGGTCTCCCGGTCCGTCTCGTCCTCCGCGTCGGCGTCGGTCGGGGCGGCGAAGGGCTTGATCTCGTTGACGAACTCGGTCTCGATCCACCGGGTGTGGACCGTGAAGGGGTCCTGGCTGCCGGTGAGTTCGGGGGCGAAGGCGGGGTCGGCGACGACCGCGCGGTGGAAGGGGATGGCGGTGGCCATGCCCTCGACCTGGAACTCCGCCAGCGCCCGGGCGGCACGCTGCAGGGCCTGCTCGCGGGTGGCGCCGGTGACGATCAGCTTGGCGAGGAGCGAGTCCCACGCCGGGCCGATGACGCTGCCGGACTCGACGCCCGCGTCCAGGCGGACACCGGGGCCCGACGGCGGGGCGAAGGTGGTGACGGTGCCGGGGGCGGGCAGGAAGCCGCGGCCCGGGTCCTCGCCGTTGATGCGGAACTCGAAGGAATGGCCGCGCAGTTCCGGGTCGCCGTACCCGAGTTCCTCGCCGTCGGCGATGCGGAACATCTCGCGTACGAGGTCGATGCCGGCGACCTCCTCGGTGACCGGGTGCTCGACCTGGAGGCGGGTGTTGACCTCCAGGAAGGAGATCGTGCCGTCCATGCCGACGAGGAACTCGACGGTCCCGGCGCCGACGTAGCGGGCCTCCTTGAGGATCGCCTTCGAGGAGGCGTACAGCTCGGCGACCTGTGCCTCGGACAGGAACGGCGCCGGGGCCTCCTCCACGAGTTTCTGGTGGCGGCGCTGGAGGGAGCAGTCGCGGGTGGAGACGACGACGACGTTGCCGTGGGAGTCGGCCAGGCACTGGGTCTCCACATGCCTCGGTTTGTCGAGGTAGCGCTCGACGAAGCACTCGCCGCGTCCGAAGGCGGCCACGGCCTCACGGACGGCGGAGTCGTACAGCTCCGGGACCTCTTCGAGGGTGCGGGCGACTTTGAGGCCGCGTCCGCCGCCGCCGAAGGCGGCCTTGATGGCGATGGGCAGGCCGTGTTCCCGGGCGAAGGCGACGACCTCGTCGGATCCGGAGACGGGGTCGGGCGTGCCGGCGACCAGGGGGGCGCCGGCGCGCTGGGCGATGTGACGGGCGGCGACCTTGTCGCCGAGGTCGCGGATGGCCTGCGGGGGCGGGCCGATCCAGGTCAGGCCGGCGTCGAG
>NZ_JBSFDA010000298.1:0-6580 GCF_053593675.1 Streptomyces sp. NPDC002156
GCCGGCCGAGACCTCCCACAGGTCGGCCGCCGAGGCGACACCACCGGGAAGCCGGCAGCCGATGCCCACGATCGCCACCGGATCGTCGCCGGCGGCCCGCGTGTTGCGGGCCGGCCGCGGGTCGTCAGGGGCGGGCAGATCGCGGGCCGGGTGGCTGTCATCGGTGCGGACGGCCAGGTGGGCGGCGAGCGCGGCCGGCGTCGGATAGTCGAAGACCGCGGTCGCGTCGACCCGCTCGCCGATCGCCGCCGAGAGCCGCTCGGCCAGTTCGATCGCGTTGAGCGAGCTGAAGCCGAGATCCTGGAAGCTGCGGTCGTACGGCACGGCGTCGGCGTCGTGGTGACCCAGCTGGGCGGCGACCTCGGCCCGGACGACCCTGATCAGGCTGTCGTCGGACGCGGCCGGTGCCGCACTGCCGGGCCGAACGGCGTCGGCGACGGGCCGGTCGAACGCGTAGGTGGGCAGATCCACCGAGCGCGCGCCGGTGCCGGTGAACACGGCCGGCCAGTCCACCTCGCCGCCGGACACGAACCCCTGTGCCGTCGCCGACAACGGCTGTGTCGCCGCACCGATCACGGCCGGCCCGTCCCCGTCGATCAACTCCCTCAGCCCGGACTCCAGTTCGGTCCGGTCGTGGCCGAACACGACCGCGCGGACCGGGAACTGTGTCCGGGTGGTCGCCAGCGAGAACCCGACGTCCAGCGGCTCGGCTCCGGCGCTGCGGTCGAGCAGCCGCCGGGCCTGCCCGCGCAGGGAGTCCCGGGTCTTCGCCGACAGCACCCACGGAACCACCGGCAGGCGCGACGGCGCGGGCGAGCCAGGGACCGGGACAGGGACCGGGGGTGCCTCGGTGAGCACCACGTGGCAGTTCGTGCCGCCGAGTCCGAACGAACTGACGCCGGCCACGGCCGGTCCGCCCGGCCACCGCAGGGCCCGCGTGTTCACCCGAAGATTCAGATCCGTCAACGGGATGCCCGGGTTGGGCGTCGTGAAGTGCAGACTCGCGGGCACCTGCCGGTGCTGCAGGCTCAGCACGGTCTTGAGGAGGCCCGCGATCCCGGCCGCCGCGTCCAGGTGGCCGATGTTCGTCTTGACCGACCCGACCAGCAGCGGTGTCGTCCGGGTCGCGACGGTGCCCAGCGCGGCACCGAGGCCGGCCGCCTCGACCGGGTCGCCCACGGCGGTTCCGGTTCCGTGCAGCTCGACGTACTGGACCGTGCCGGGGTCGACCCGGGCACGGTCGTACGCCCGTGAGAGCAGGGCCTGTTGTGCCGTGGCGCTGGGCACCGTCAGTCCGTTGCCACGGCCGTCGTTGTTCACCGCGCTGCCGGCGACGACCGCGGCGATCCGGTCACCGTCGGCCAGCGCGTCGGACAGCCGTTTCAGGACGACGAGGCCGCCGCCCTCACCGCGTACGAAGCCGTTGGCGCGGCTGTCGAACACGTAGCACCGGCCGTCCGGGGACAGCACGCCCATCTCGGCCAGGCCGCTCTGGGCGTCCGGAGCCACCATCAGGCTGACCCCGCCCGCGATGGCCAGGTCGCACTCACCGCTGCGCAGTGACTGCACGGCCAGGTGCACCGCGACCAGCGACGAGGACTGCCCGGTGTCCACGGTGAGGCTCGGACCGTGCAGGCCCAGGGCGTGCGACAACCGGTTGGCCACCATGGCGCGTTGCCGCCCGGCGAAGGCGTGGTGGTCGGGCGTGGACGTCGGCGTGACCTCTTGCGGCGCGGACACGAACACGCCGGTCTGGGTGCCGGCCAGCCGGGCTGCGCTCAGCCGGGCATGCTCCAACGACTCCCAGCCCAGCTCCAGCATCAGCCGCTGGTGCGGGTCCATGGCGGCGGCTTCCCGCGGGAAGATGCCGAAGAACCCCGCGTCGAATCCGGTGATGTCGTCGAGGAACGCACCACGGCGCCCGGTCATCCGGTCCGGGGGCGGGTCGCTGACCGCGTCGGTGCCCGAGCTCAGCAGGCGCCAGAACTCGTCGGGCCCGTTCGCCCGGGGCAGCCGGGCAGCCATGCCGATGATCGCGAACCCGTCGGTCATGATGCATCTCCTCGACGAAACTCCGGATGACGACGCGGGACACCGGTCAGGCGCCGGCGGCCGCCTGACGGAACGCGGACGTGTCCGGCGGCGTCATCCGGCCCAGCTGCGTCAGCAGGACGTGCAGGTCGTTGCAGGCCCAGTGATCGCTCACGCGGCCGTCCCGGACCTTCGCGATGTGCATCTCGTTCCAGCTGATGGTGCGGCCGGTCGGCTCCACGCCGAACACGGTGCCCGTGTGTGTGCCGGTCAGCCGGACGTGCTGGATGACGAATTCGCCGTCCTCGAAATCGCGGATGATCTCGACCTTCAGGTCCGGGAAGCCCTGTCGCTCGACCCGGATCACTGCCTTGACGCCGTCGCGGCCGGTGTCCATTCCGGGCGCCGCGTTGTGGTTGACGAAGTCCTCCGTCATCAATTCGTCGAGGACCTCGGTCCTGCCCTGAGAAAACGCCTCAGTCAGAATGCGACGAATCTTGATCTTGTCGGACACGATGTTCTCCTTGGAAGGGTTGTCCGGATATCTCGGCAAGAGCTACCTGGATGTTCACGAGAGTGCGTTCCGGTTCGAGCCAGCCCGCCGCCGGGCCCGGATCGAACCGGGCCCACACCGTCTCCGCGGACAGTCGTTCGGCGTCCGCCAGCCGGGCGGCGGCGAGCACCCGGTCGAAGTAGTCGGCCAGTTCACGCAGCGCCTCGATCCCGGCCGGCCTGCCGTGGCCGGGAAGGACCACCCGGGGGCGGAGCGCGATCAGCCGGTCAAGGGCCGTGCGCCAGCGGCCGACCCGCCCGTGCACGGCCAGCGGCGTCACCCCCGCGAAGCACAGGTCGCCGGTGACCAGGACCTGTTCGCCGGGCAGCCAGACCACGAGGTCGGCCGCCGAGTGGCAGTCCGTGAACTCGAGCACGCGCGCCGTGTCCGGCAGCGCGCGTTCGATGCCGGCGGGGGGCACCGGTTCGGCGGCCGTGCTGTCCCAGTCCGCCAGCCGCGCCGCGAACCTCGGCATCACCCTGGCGAGCAGCGCGGGGAGGCCGGGTTCGCCGATCATCCTGCGCATCCCGTCCACGGTGCGGGGATGGGCGATGATCGGCACCCCCTCGAACAGGAGGTTCCCGCCGATGTGGTCGGTGTGGATGTGCGTGTTGAGGACCAACTCGGCGGCGCGGCCCCGGCGGCCCAGCGCGGTCACGATGTCGGCTGCCATCTCCGGCAGCAGCATCGTGTCGATCACGGTGGCCGGTTCGCCGAGCAGCAGCACGCTGTTCGACAGGCCGGCGCCGCCGTCGCCGTTCACCAGCGCGAGCACGCCGTCGGCGACTTCGACCTCCTGGCGCACGGGCATGTTGACCGGCATGGCGGTCATCCGTGCAGCGCGCGGATCTGCTGGACCAGGCCGGTGCGGTCGAGCATGGCGTGCCAGGACACGATGCGGCCGGCGTCGGCCCGGACGGTCTCCACGACGTTCCAGGTCAGCCGCTGCCCGGTGCCCTTGGGCACGCCGGACATCGTGAGCTCGACCGACAGCGCGGAGCCGTCCGCGGACTCGATGATCCCGTCGACCTTGCGTTCCAGCTCCGTGTACAGCCCGTGCTGCTGCACGAACATCTCGGCAAGCCGCTGCGCGCCCCTCTTGCCCTGGCTCGCGGTGCGGATCTCGAGTTCGGCGTCGCACAGCTCGGCGACCGCGGCGTGGTCGCCCGCGTCGACCACCGTGTAGACGGACTCCCAGAGTTCCTTCGCGGATTTCATCGTCGCCCCTCCCCGTCCCCGTCTCCGTCCCCGGAGACGATCCAGTCGACCTGGTACACGTGCACGTCCACGTCGTCGGCGTACTTGTGCAGGTCGAGAATCAGCGCGCGGCCCGCCTCGCTGCGGATGTGTTCCTGAAAGGCCGCGAGCTCGCTCCACTGCGCGTAGTTCGTCACCCGGCTGCCGTCGAGGCTGCAGTGCACATTCGCCGAGATGAACCCGGGCATGTGCCGGATGATTTCATCGGTCTCCTTGCGGATCGCGACGGACAGCGCCTCCTGGTTCTCCGGCTTGCAGTGGAAGACGTTGATGTAGGTCATCAGGCGTTCTTCTGTGGAAATCTTGCTCATGGCCGCGTCGCCTTCGTCTCGGCGACCACGTTGAAACTACGGAACTCCGGATCGGAGTAGCATTCCTGCATCGGCCGGACCAGTTCCCTGTGCTCCTCGGACTTCTCCCAGGCGAAGAATTCCGCGAGGGAGTTCCATTCGCTGACGATCAGCCACCTGTCCGGGGTGTCGGACGACTGGCAGATCTGGTCGCGAAGGTGTCCCGGGGTCGCCGCGACGTGGAACCGGACCTTCTCGTAGGCGGCCAGGAAGTCCTCCCGCTTCTCCTCGGCCACCGTCACCATGAACAGGATGCGGGCCGTGCCCGCCGCGGCGTCGGTGCTTCCGGCCTGCGGTTCGCCGAGGGCCTCGGTGTCCACGTGCGCCAACGACGGGTCCGGCGCGAGCGGGCCGGTGTGGTACACGGCCAGCGATTCGGTCGTGCCCACATTGCGCAGTCGGTGCCGCTTGCCGATGGGTACGTAGATGCCGTCGCCGGCCCCCAGTGCCCAGTCCTCACCCTCGGCCTCGAGTACCAGGTCGCCGTCGACGACGAACAGGAACTCCTCGGAATACGGGTGGAAATGTTCCACCACGTATTCGCCGGGCTGGAGGACAACCGTGCCCATATAGCCGGATCGGCTGCCCACCGAACCGGGGTGGAGCACCATACGCAGCTGGCCACCGCGCGCCCGATAGGGCTCTATTTCGGCGGCATGGATTCGGCTCACCCGTGAATTGCTCATGCAGGAATCATCGCTGCGATTCCCGCGCGCCACATCAGAAATATGCCGTGGAAATTCGGCGGGAAATCCGCGGTCGGCTGCGGGTGACCCGCGGCTCCGGTACCGGCTCAGTTCACGGGGAGCGCCGCGTAGGACCGGAAACCGTGCACACAGGCGTACACAGCCAGCTGGGTCCGGTCGCGCAGGTCGAGCGCGCGCAGCAACGAGGAGATGTGCGACTTCACTGTGGGTCTGCCCAGCTTCAGCCGGTCGGCGATCTCCACATTGGCGAGGCCGTGGCCGATCATGCCGAGGATCTGCAGCTGACGAGGGGTGAGTTTCACTTCGTTGCCCGGCCCGACCGCAACCTCCGAAGGAGCGCTGTAGCGCAGTGCGGTGACCAACTCGCCGGCCACCAGGGGGTCAAGTGCCGCGCCGCCCCGGTCGACCACCCGGATCGCGTCCACGAGCCCCTGCACCGGTGTGTCCTTGTGCAGGAACCCCTCCGCGCCGCCGCGGAGCACCTTCATCGCGGTGTCCGGGGCCAGGTGGGCGGAGAGCGCCAGAACCTTCACCGCGTGCTCCGCGGTCTGCCTCACCACCTGCCTGGCCAGCATGTCCGCGATGTCGAAGCCGTCCACGTCCATCAGCAGCACGCGCGGCCGATGGTCCCGCAGCAACCGGGGGCTGTAATGGGTGGTGTCCCATTCGGCCACCACGTCGATCCCCGGTATGTCGCGCAGGACGGTCATCAGGCCTGCCCGGTACACGCTGGAACCGCTGCAGACTCCAACCGGCAGCAAGTCCTTGAGACCTGTGGATTCGTCAGGCAGGGCACCCTGCCTGCAGTCGGCTCTTGCGGGGGTCGGCAACGTAATGGGCATCTTCATGCTCCCTCGTGGTTCGCAGCAACGTACGCTGGCGCCGTCACGTTGACGGGTGGAGTTCTCCCGAAAGATCGTTCCCCGGTCGGCCGACATGACAGTGCCCTGTTCCGGAGGGATGACACGGCGTCCTGTGGTGCGTAACGGACCCGGCGGGCTCACAGCGGAGCGCGCTGAACGGAGCGATGGCGCCGACCGGCGGGCATGGGTACGTGCTCCTCTCGCGGCTGGGTCCCGTTCGGGACGCACCACGGACGCTAGGCTTCGGCCCACCCCTATCGCCAACCCCAGACCGACCCGGATCACCGTCCGCCAGCCCCTAGGGCCTGTCCGGCGGATCATGCCGCAGACGCGGGGTCTGGCACGCCCTCCCCCAGAGGGGGTACCCCCAGCGGCGTTGTCGTCGGTTGCCGACTCCCCCACGCTCGAACGACCTCGCGCGGGGGGACCCCCATCGTGTCGACGCCCTCCTCCGCCTTGCAGCTGCACGCACCAGACCCCGCTCACCGGCGATGATGCGGCGCCGTTGATTCACTGCGACCTGATCCGCCGGACAGGCCCTAGCAGGCTTGGTCGGGTTGGTATGGCGTCGGGTATGTCGCGGTGGCAGGTAGGACAGGCGCCGGTCCAGGTCGCGCGCAGTGGCTGTGGGTCGCGGACGGCCTTGCAGAGGCCCAGGACGGCGCCGTGTCTTTCGGGGCTCTGGCCAGTCGTCGCAGGGTGCGGAGGGCGTGGGCGGGGGAGAGGGGGGTGCCTCTATGTCTTTCGTCAAGCGAGGCGGGGGGTTCGGTGTTCGTAGAAGGTGCCGTCGCGGAGCATCGCGAAGAGCACGCTGATGCG
>NZ_JBSFDA010000299.1:0-6449 GCF_053593675.1 Streptomyces sp. NPDC002156
TCCGGCGTTTGAGGACTAGGCCCGTTCAGGGCCGTAGCGGGGGTCTGGGGGCGCAGCCCCCAGGGATGGGACGGGTAGGGGCGGCGGGGGCGAGGTGAATCTGGTTCAGCGCCACGGCTCGATGACCGTCACCCCCGCCCCCGACGCCGTGCCCATCTCCGCCAGGGCCGTCGGGGATTCGGTCAGGGGGATCGTGGATGTGACCAGGAGGTCCGGGCGCAGTACGCCTGCCCCTACCAGCTCCAGCATCTGGGGATACGTGTGGGCCGCCATGCCGTGGCTGCCCAGGAGTTCGAGTTCCAGGGCGATCACGCGGGCCATCGGGACCGGGGTCGTGCCGGTAGGCGACGGGAGCAGGCCCACCTGGACGTGGCGGCCCCGGCGGCGCAGGCCGTTCACCGAGGACGCGCAGGTGACCGGTGAGCCCAGCGCGTCCAGGGACAAGTGGGCGCCGCCAGCCGTCAGTTCACGTACGGCCGCCGCCGTGTCGCCCGTCGTCGCCGCGTTCACGCACTCCACCGAGCCGAACTTCCGCGCCAGTTCCAGGGCCCCGGGCGACACATCCACCGCGACCACCCGCGCCCCGGCCGCCGCCGCGATCATCACGGCCGACAGGCCCACCCCACCGCACCCGTGCACCGCGACCCACTCCCCCGCCGCCACCCGGCCCTGCTGGACGACCGCGCGGTACGCCGTCGCGAACCGGCAGCCCAGTGAGGCCGCCGTGGCGTAGGACATGCCCTCCGGTACGGCGACCAGGTTCACGTCCGCGTGGTCCAACGCCACGAACTCCGCGAACGAACCCCAGTGCGTGAACCCCGGCTGGGTCTGCCGCTCGCACACCTGCTGGTCCCCGGCCGCGCACGACGGGCAGCTCCCGCAGGCGCAGACGAAGGGGACCGTCACCCGGTCGCCGGAACGCCAGCCGGTCACTCCGGCGCCGACCGCCTCGACGACACCCGCGAGTTCATGGCCGGGCACGTGCGGCAGCGCGATGTCGGAGTCGTGGCCCATCCAGCCGTGCCAGTCGCTGCGGCACAGCCCGGTGGCCTCGACGCGCACCACGACGCCGTGCGGCGCGGGCACCGGGTCCGGCACCTCCCGTACCTCGGCCGGCTCCCCGTACCGCTCGAACACCACCGCACGCATGGACCCCTCGCCTTCACAGTCGCCGTCCCTCGTACCGGAGATCTTGCCACTGTCACGAGTGAAGTACCCCCCAGGGGTATAGTAGGGTGAGACTCACAAGGGGTCAGTGGGGTCACCGGGCTCGTGCGCCACGATGACGCCCCCGACGACACTTCGCAGAGGAGCAACGACATGACCGCTCAGACCGACACCCCGGGTTCCGTCACCGCCGTCTACCAGGTGACCGGAATGAGCTGCGGGCACTGCGAGGGCTCGGTGTCGAGCGAGATCTCGGAGCTGGCCGGGGTGACCTCCGTGCAGGCCGTCGCCGCCACCGGCGAGGTCACCGTCGTGTCCGCAGCCCCGCTCGACGAGGCCGCCGTCCGCGCCGCGGTGGACGAAGCGGGCTTCGAGCTGGCCGGCCGGGTCTGACCGTACGGACGGACGCGGCGACCATGACCAGTACCGGCACCGAGACCCCGATAGCCACGCCCCACGAGGTCGAGCTGACCATCGGCGGGATGACCTGCGCCTCGTGCGCGGCCCGTGTCGAGAAGAAGCTCAACCGCATGGAGGGCGTCTCCGCGACGGTCAACTACGCGACGGAGAAGGCCAAGGTCTCGTACGCCGACGGGGTCGGGGTCGGCGATCTGATCGCCACCGTCGTGAAGACGGGGTACACCGCCGAGGAACCGCCTCCGCCGGTACCGGTGGAGGCGGCTCCTGCCGAGCGTGACGACGACCCCGAGTTGGGCGCGCTCCGGCAACGGCTCCTCGTCTCCGCCCTGCTCGCCGCGCCCGTCGTCCTGATGTCCATGATTCCCGCGCTCCAGTTCGACAACTGGCGGTGGCTCGCGCTGACGCTCGCCTCGCCGGTCGTCATCTGGGGCGGACTGCCGTTCCACCGGGCCGCGTTCACCAACGCGCGGCACGGCGCGGCCACCATGGACACCCTGGTGTCGGTCGGTACGCTCGCCGCTTTCGGCTGGTCCCTGTGGGCACTGTTCTGGGGCGATGCGGGCAGAGCCGCGATGCCCGGGATGGACGGCATGGACGGGATGGGGGTGCGGGAGAGTTTCTCCTTCACCGCCTCCCGCGCCGGCGGCACCTCCGAGATCTATCTCGAAGTCGCCGCCGGAGTCGTCGCGTTCATCCTTCTCGGGCGGTATTTGGAAGCCCGCGCCAAGCGGCGTTCGGGCGCCGCTCTACGGGCACTGATGCAACTCGGCGCCAAGGACGTCTCCGTGCTGCGCGGTGGGCGTGAAGTGCGGGTTCCCGTGGGTGAGTTGGCTATCGGGGACCGGTTCGTCGTACGGCCCGGGGAGAAGGTCGCCACCGACGGCACCGTCGTCGAGGGTGTCTCGGCGGTCGACGCGTCGATGCTGACCGGCGAGTCCGTGCCGGTCGATGTCGGTGCCGGGGACGCCGTCACCGGTGCGACCGTGAACGTCGGGGGCCGGCTGGTCGTCGAGGCCACCCGGGTCGGCGCGGACACCCAACTCGCGCGCATGGCCCGGCTGGTGGAGGACGCGCAGAACGGCAAGGCCGAGGTGCAGCGGCTCGCCGACCGGATCTCCGGGATCTTCGTGCCGGTGGTGCTGTTGATCGCGGTCGGTACGTTCGGGGTCTGGCTCGGGGTCACGGGCGAGACCGTCTCCGCTTTCACCGCCGCCGTCGCCGTGCTGATCATCGCCTGTCCCTGTGCGCTGGGGCTCGCCACCCCGACCGCGCTCATGGTCGGCACCGGGCGCGGGGCGCAGCTCGGCATCCTCATCAAGGGTCCCGAGGTCCTGGAGTCCACGCGCCGCGTCGACACGATCGTCCTGGACAAGACGGGCACGGTGACGACGGGACGGATGACCCTCCAGGAGGTGTACGTCGCCGAGGGCGCCGACGAGAAGCAGGTGCTGCGGCTCGCGGGCGCCCTCGAACACGCCTCCGAGCATCCGGTCGCGCGGGCGATCGCGGCGGGGGCGGAGGAACGGGTTGGGGCGCTGCCGGAGGTCGCGTCCTTCGAGAACGTGCCGGGGCGGGGCGTACGAGGGCGTGTGGACGGCCACGAGGTGGCCGTGGGGCGGCTCGTGGACGGGCTGTCGGAGCCGCTCCCGGAGGAATTGGCCCGCGCGAAGGCCGAGGCCGAGAGCGGCGGACGTACGGCCGTCGTGGTGGCCTGGGACGGGGTGGCGCGCGGTGTCCTCACCGTCGCCGACGCGGTCAAGGAGACCAGCGCCGAGGCCGTGCGCGAGCTGCGCGCGCTGGGGCTCACGCCGGTACTGCTGACCGGGGACAACCGTGCGGTCGCGGACGCGGTGGCCAAGGCCGTCGGGATCGACTCCGCGGATGTCATCGCCGAGGTGCTGCCCGCGGAGAAGGTCGACGTCGTACGGCGACTCCAGGGCGAGGGGCGGGCCGTCGCGATGGTCGGCGACGGGGTCAACGACGCGGCGGCGCTGGCCACCGCCGATCTGGGCCTGGCGATGGGTACGGGCACGGACGCGGCGATCGAGGCGAGCGATCTGACGCTGGTGCGCGGGGATCTGCGGGTGGCCGCCGACGCCATCCGGCTGTCCCGGAAGACGCTCACGACCATCAAGGGCAACCTGCTGTGGGCCTTCGGCTACAACGTGGCCGCGCTGCCGCTGGCCGCCGCCGGACTGCTCAATCCGATGATCGCGGGGGCCGCGATGGCGTTCTCGTCGGTGTTCGTGGTGACGAACAGCCTCCGACTGCGTACGTTCCGCTGAGGGCAACCGGGATCTGCCCGAAGTTACCGTGAGTATGCCCAAGTCGTTGTCAAAGAGGCTATGGAGTCCAACGCGAGCCTCACATAAGCTCTTCACAAGGCTCCCGCATCATCCTTACGCTGGGGTCCCGGTCGCGACAACCGGGATCTGGCGTATCTGAAGGACAAATGCGAGAGACGCAGATCACAGTGCTGTGAAGGTAACCATCGAAGGGCTTCGAAGGTCTAAGTTGGCGATGTCAGACAGCGTCTTGGGGGGCGTTGGCTGACGTCTGAGGATGTCTTGGGGGACGTCCTCGGAAATGCGTTGCCGGGACACGTACACCGGGAAGCTTGAGCGGCCCACCCCAGCGTGCGCGTCCCGGCAGACCGCACACAGCAGGAGTGCGACGAGTTTTGCTCGTTCTGCTCGACAGCTGCCCAGTCGGCAGCTGGCACAACAACGGCTGCCTCGGCGGCCTGCACACCAGTGATAGCGAATTCAGGCGCTGTCCTCTCGAACGCCCGGCCGGATCCCGTGGGGGGAATCCGCACCGGGACATGGGAAGGCGCCCTGTACGCCGGCCCGTGGGGGGACCGTCGGCAGGGCGCCTTCTGTTTTGTTTTGTGGCTCGGTTCGCCTCCGGGGCGCTCCAGCCTGTGTCGAGACCGCGACCGTGCTCGACCCTTCGGGCCTCCGCGCGCTCACGCCCTCGACACAGGCGCGCCCCTTCGGCTCACTCGCCGGGCAAGCTGGTGTGAGCGTTGCAGCTCGCCCGGCGACTGAAGCTCAGCGCTCTTCGACGGGGACGAAGTCCCGCTCCACCACACCCGTGTAGATCTGGCGCGGGCGGCCGATGCGCGAACCCGGCTCCTTGATCATCTCGTGCCACTGGGCGATCCAGCCCGGGAGGCGGCCGAGGGCGAACAGGACCGTGAACATCTCCGTCGGGAAGCCCATCGCGCGGTAGATGAGGCCCGTGTAGAAGTCGACGTTCGGGTAGAGGTTGCGCGAGACGAAGTAGTCGTCGGAGAGCGCGTGCTCCTCCAGCTTCAGCGCGATGTCCAGCAGCTCGTCGGACTTGCCGAGGGCCGAGAGGACGTCGTGCGCGGCGGCCTTGATGATCTTCGCGCGCGGGTCGAAGGACTTGTACACCCGGTGGCCGAAGCCCATCAGGCGGACGCCGTCCTCCTTGTTCTTCACCTTGCGGATGAAGGAGTCGACGTCGCCGCCGTTGGCCTGGATGCCCTCCAGCATCTCCAGGACGGACTGGTTGGCGCCGCCGTGCAGCGGGCCCCAGAGCGCGGAGATACCGGCCGAGATCGAGGCGAACATGTTCGCCTGCGAGGAGCCGACCAGACGGACCGTCGACGTCGAACAGTTCTGCTCGTGGTCGGCGTGCAGGATGAGCAGCTTGTCGAGGGCGGAGACGACGACCGGGTCGAGGTCGTACTCCTGCGCCGGCACCGAGAACGTCATACGGAGGAAGTTCTCGACGTAACCGAGGTCGTTGCGCGGGTAGACGAAGGGGTGACCGATCGACTTCTTGTACGCGTACGCGGCGATGGTCGGAAGCTTGGCGAGCAGCCGGATCGTCGAGAGGTTGCGCTGCTTCTCGTCGAACGGGTTGTGGCTGTCCTGGTAGAAGGTCGACAGCGCCGAGACGACCGACGACAGCATCGCCATCGGGTGCGCGTCACGGGGGAAGCCGCGGTAGAAGTTCTTGACGTCCTCGTGCAGCAGGGTGTGCTGCGTGATCTCGTTCTTGAACACGGCGAGCTCGTCCACGGTCGGCAGCTCGCCGTTGATGAGCAGGAACGCCACCTCGAGGAAGGTGGAGCGCTCGGCCAGCTGCTCGATCGGGTAGCCGCGGTACCGCAGGATGCCCTGCTCGCCGTCGAGGTAGGTGACTGCGGATTTATAGGCGGCGGTGTTGCCGTAGCCGCTGTCCAGGGTCACCAGACCGGTCTGAGCGCGGAGCTTCCCGATGTCGAAGCCCTTGTCGCCGACGGTGCTGTCGATCACCGGGTAGGTGTACTCGCCGTCGCCGAACCGCAGTACTACAGCGTTATTGGTGTGCTCGCTCACGTCATCCCTCACCGACGTAGTGCCTCTTCTTCGAGGTGCCCTGACTGTCTCTACCATCCCCCATTTGGCGCAGGAGAGTGCACTCGGGGTCGACCATTGGGCCTATTGGCGGCACTCAGTGCCGCCAACCTACTCATCCTGCCCCCCTTCGCCCTGGTTCCGAAAGTCCTGTGTGACCTTTGTGACTCATTTGATCGATCATTTTTCGCGATCGCTCCGACCGCAACGGTCCCGTTACCGTTCCTAGAGACTGAGCGGGAGTGAGTCCTGTTGCCAGGTCCCGTGCTCGGCCGAACGCCCCGGACGGTGTTGGGCGTTCTGGTTGCCCGCGTTCACTCCGCGCCCGGCGTGCACGGATCGTGTCCGTGGTCCGGGAATGCGGGGGCGGGTTCCCTCACGCCCAAGGACGCCCGTTCCGGCCTGGACGGTCCGATGCCCCTGCTCATCACTCCGGTGAGCAGGGGGCGGTGCCGTCCGTCGCCGGATCGGGTGTCCCTGGGCGCGCCTTCC
>NZ_JBSFDA010000300.1:0-6319 GCF_053593675.1 Streptomyces sp. NPDC002156
GGATCTTTCAGCCCGTCCGGCGTTTGAGGACGAGGCCGTTCAGGCCGACAGCGGGGGTCTGGGGGCGGCAGCCCCCAGGGATGGGAACGGGTAAGGGCGGCGGGGGCGAAAGGACTTCGGGACGGTCAGCGGGTGAGGACGTCGACTCCCAGTGCCTGGGTGATCGCCGCGATGTTCACGCCGACCATGTGCGGCGTCGAGCAGTGGCAGGGGCCGCCCGCCTTCCAGATCAGGCCCGAGTGCCCGCCGACGATCCAGGCCCCGGACTCGGTGTCGTCCGTCGTGTAGATGGGCGCACCGGAGTCACCGCCCTGCGTGATTTCCCCGTTGTCGTAGTTCGGCCAGTTCGTGCCGCCACGGTCGTAGAGGAAGCCCCTGCCGTTCGTGATGCAGTTGATTCCGCCCGAGTAGCAGATGCTGTAGCTGGTGTCGGAGATCGGGTGACCGCAGTGGTTGAACGACACGGAACCGCTCACGCACACCTTCGTCCCGATGTCGGGCACCTCGGTTCCGTGCACGAACATCGTGGCTCCGCTGCCGGCCACGCCGCCCGTGAACATGAAACTGTCGTAGGGCTTCGCCGTGTTGCCGGACATCAGCTCGGTGTCGATGGTCTGGTTGCGCCTCGTGACCTGTCCGACCCAGTTGCCGAAGCCGTTGTTCTGCCCCCGGCTGTAGACGTGCGTCAGGTTGCTGTAGCAGTGCCCCGCGGTCGTCAGGTAGAGGTGGCCGGTGGTCCGCTGCTTGACGGCGAACCCGGCCGTGCACTTGTAGGCGGTGCCGCCCTCGGTCCCGATCAGCGCGGATCCGGCCCAGAACGGCTGGGCATCGGCGAACCGCGACTGCTGGGGTTCGAGGCGGGCCCGCTGTACGTCGACGGCGCCCGGGTAGGCGCTGCGCAGCGAGTCCGTGACGGAGGCCGGGGCGTCCGTGAAGACCGACACCTTGTCCGTCCGGGCGTCGTACGAGGTGGCCACGCCGTACTTGTCGGCGTCGCTGTTCCACGCGCGGGCGGTCACGGTCTTCTGGATCCTGCTCAGGGAGTCCTTGCTGAACCGGCTGGTCAGGACGGTGGTCGGCGTGCCTGCCGGGAGCAGTGCCCGGACCTTGGCCTTCTCCGCGGCCGGTGTGCCGGCGGCCAGCCTCAGCACCGTGCCGGAGTCCGCGACACCGAGCGCGGAGTGGGTGGTGGCGATGTGGTCGAGCTGCTTCCACTGGCTCTGGCTGGGTTCCGTCGACGCGTCGGCGGAGGTGGCCGAGCCCTGGGATCCGGCCGCCGGCCCGGTGACCGCCGCCAGGGCGACGGCCGGCGCGCCCAGTGCCAGCACGCCCGTGGCCGTCGCCGTGAGCGCCAGCCGGATCAGGCTGTTTCTCGTTTGCACAGCTCCTCGTTTCACTCAAGGGGAGTCGGAACGTGCGCAAACAAACCAAGGCCGTGTAACAGTGACCGGGCCGCCGGATCACGACCACCGCTCGGAAACGACGGACGGGCGTTGCGCACGAACTCACTCAGCCGTCGCCGGTCCCGGAAGCGAACTCGTTGTTGCCGTCGTTGGACTCGATCAGCGTGTTGAGAGGGTCGAGGGCCACGGTGTAGGAGCAGAGGAGTTGTTCTCTCCGGGTGTCGTAGCACCCTTCGGGGATGTCGTACGGAACCTCGTTGTAGTCCAGGGCAGGGATCGGGTCGACCGACAACGGCGTCGGCGGGCCGTCGCCCATGGTGACGTCGAGCGTGGACCCGACGGCGTCCCCGTCTCCGATGTTGTCCACCTTGATGAACAACTGGGCGGTTTCCCCGGAGAGGCGTACATCGGGTTCCGTGAGGACGGTGAGGTCGGGGAGGCCCACCGCCGTCGCCCTCAGGGTCAGTCGGGCCGGTTTCCCGGAGGCGGAGTGCGGGATTTCCAGGGTGGCCGACTTGGCGCCGACGGCCTGCGGGGCGAAGGTCACCGTGAGCGTGCACTGGTTCCCGGCCGCCAGGCTCACGTTGTCGCAGGTGCGGGAGACCGTGAAGTCGGCGGCATCGGTTCCGGTGATGCCCGGGGTTCCGATCACCAGGCTCCCGCCGCCCGTGTTGGTGACGGTGATCGGCCCGGATCTGCCCTGGCTCCCGACGCGTGTGTCGGCGATGGTCGTCGCGGTCGGGGAGATTCCGGCCGCCGGGGTGAGGTTCGGGCCCACGGTGCCGTTGCTTGTGCCGGTACTGGAGCCCGTGTTCGTACCGGTGCTCGTGCCGGTACTGGAGCCCGTGTTCGTACCGGTGCTGGCTCCGGTGCTGGGGCCCGTACCGGTGCTCTCGGTGCCTCCCGCCGACGAGGTCGTACCGGACGTCGTCGCGGGGGTGCCTTCGCCGCCCGAGCTGTCGGACCCGACAGGCGGCGTGGACGTAGGCACGTCGTCGGGTTCGTCGCCGGACAGCAGGCCGCCCAGTGCCTGTTGTGCCCCCGCCACCAGCGCGACGACCGCGACCGCGGCGGCCGCGTACGTCAGAATCCGGCGGACACCGCGCCGCACGGGGCCGTTGCCATGGCCGCCGGCGCCGGGCGGCGGGGTGATGATGCCGAGGTTGTGCCGGGTGAGCTCGGCGCCCGCCGCGTCACCGGCCGTCCGCCGCAGCTCCAGCGCCCGGTTCAACAGCCGGTACGCCTCCTCGGGGCGCCCCTCGCCGTACTCCAGCGTGCCCTTCTGGTGGGTGAAGTAGGCCTCGGAGGCGGTGTCGCGGACCCAGCCCGCGGCCTCGATGCCCTGATCCAGGACATCGCGCCACGCCTCCCAGCGCCCCCACGCGAACAGCACCGGCTCCGCCACGCGTACGAGTCTCACCACGAGGCCCCACTCGCGCTGTTCGGCCAGGACACCGAGGAGCGACACCGCGCTCTCGACACCGGCACCGGCCTCGGGTCCTGCGGGGTCCAGGGACCCCAGCCAGTCGCACAACCCCCGCACTGCGGAGGCGAGTTGGATGTACCGCAGCAGTGTCTGCCGGTAGCCCTCGGCCCGGCAGACGGGCAGCCCGAACCGGTCGTCGGAGCCTTCCACGAGGCCCCGGCCGTGCAGCGTGGTGAGGAACTGGGCCGCATACGCGATGTCGCCCATGCCGCCGATCACCGCCGAGGGCAGCTGGGCGCCCGCGGCGACCGTCAGTACGGCGAGCGCCCGCCGCTCCCCGTCCGACATCCGGCCGAGGCTTCGCCGGTCGAGCGCACCGGCGTCGCGTTCGGCGATTTCGGCCAGGTGGTCGAAGGTCAGGCGCGGGTCCTCACGTTCCAGGGCGGCGGCCTGTCCGAGTTGCAGCGGGCTGCCGGCCACGGCGGCCACCAGCCGTCGTACGCCCGGCAGTTCATGGTCGAAGACGGGTCTGCCGAGTTTCCTGGCGAGCAGGTCCCGGGCGGCGTCAGCCGAGAGCCCGGCCAGCGGATGAGTGCTGCCCCGGTCGCCCAGCACCGGCCGCTGACCGGCGAACACCAGGTCGCAGCCGGGGAGTTCGGCGGCGAGGGAGCGGGCGAAGGCGGGGTCGGCCGGGATGTCGTCGAGCAGCAGGATCGCCCGGGACCCGCTCACCAGCCCCACGCACGTCTCCCGGGACAGCCGGACCGGGGTGTCGGTGACGTAGAGCCGATGCACCAGCATCTGCAGCACGTCCCCGCTCTTTTTCGCGCCGACCTCGAAATGAACCCGGGGAACCGAGATCCCGCGCCCGTGCGGGCCGGGCAGGAGACCCTCCGCAACACTCCGCAGGAGTTCCGTCTTACCGAATCCACAGGGCGCATGAACCTCGACCGGCAGCCGGGAGTGAATTCCGCCCCAGATCCGCGCATTGTCCTCCTCCCGCCCTACCGGCACCGGGGCAGGGGGCCTGAGTGGCTGGGCAGAGCGCAGCGTGTGCGAGGGATGCACGCGAAACTGGATACGGTCGATACGGTTGCCGCGACCCGACACCAGAGTGACACTGGAATCGCCTAAATAGAGAACTGCCATCGAAATCCCCCGATTTTTGATGAGCCATCGTGGAAATCGTGGAATTCAATTGGGCAGCGTGTCAAGGTATTTCAGATCGCTCAGTCGCACGGCTTTCGGTAGTCGAAGTCCGGGAGCCGGCGTCGCCAGCCCTCGCGGGTGAGCGGTGCGCCGGATGTCGCGCAGGTCCGGGCCGCCGCGGCTGTCGCGTCCGCCGACCACAGACGCACCACGCTGCCGCTCGCGGTCAGGACGCGCCGCCCGCCCTCCGTCGGCGCGGCCCCGGTGAAACTCTCGCCGGGGGCGCGCAGGGTCACCCGTACGACGGGACGGTACGGATCGATCACGTTCCACAGGGCGGCGGTGCCGTCCTCGGCGGCGCTGAGCAGCGTGCGTCCGTCGGCGGCGAAGGTCACGCGGGTGACATAGCGGGTGTGCCGACGCGGTGGCTCCGGCAGTTTCCGCGGCTCGCGCAGCGCTCGGCGCTGGTCGACACGCCACAGCTGGACCGCCCCGTCCTGCCCGCCGGACGCGAGCAGCCCGCTCCGCGGCCCGGCGAACGCCACTGTCGTCGCGATCCCTTCGTGAGCGGGCAGTTCATGCAAGGGGACCTCACGCATCGGCAGTCGGCGCGTGGGGTGTCCATCGCGGCGTGGGGGGTGTCCGTCGCCGTCCCACACCCGCACCTTTCCGTCGCTCTCCGCCGTGGCGACCAGTCGGCCGCCGAGGCCGAAGGCGACATCGCTCACGCCTGCCGTGGAGGGCGTGGTCAGGTCGGCCCGCCGTAGCAGGGTGGCGTCGGGCCGGACGTCCCACAGGAAGGTGTGGTCGTCGTAGCTCGCGCTGGCCAGACGGGTGCCGTGCGGTGCGAAGGCGAGCGCGGTGACGTCCTCGTCATGGCCTTCGACCTGGTCCAGCAATCGGGGACGGGCCGGCCGGGTCACGTCCCACAGGCGTACCTGCCCGTCGGCCGTGCCCGTGGCCAGCCGCCGTCCGGCCGGGTCGAAGGCCACAGCCGACACCCCACCCGAGTGCTCCAGTCGCCCTGCCTGCTTCGGGCGTTCGGGAACGGAGACATCCCACAGCCGGACCGTTCCGTCGGTGGACGCGGTCGCGGCGAAGCCCCGTCCGTCGTGCGTGGCCACATCGGTGACAGCGCCGGTGTGCCCCAGAAGAACGGGCAACGGAAACCGCCATGCGTGGGCCGTGCCGCCTGCGTCGGCTCCGGTGATCAACGTGGCACCGTCCGGCGACCAGGCCAACGACTGCAACGGCGTCGGATGCTCCAGCGTGAGCAGTACGGTTCCGGTCAGCGGGTCCCGCAGCAGCAGCGCTCCGCCGCTCGACGCCTCGGCGAGGAGGGAGCCGTCCGGGCTGTAGGCCATCCCGGCGGCGAAATTACCGGCATGCTCCGCCTCGGTCCGGGTCCGGCAGATACCGCGCCGGTCCAGCGCGCACATCCACAGGGAGCCGTCGTCGAGGCCGATGGCGAGCCGACGGCCGTCCGGCGCCAGCGCCGCCTCGGTCACCCGACGCCCGGGGAACGGCACCGTGTCCGTGTGGGCGTACCGGCCGTCCGCCCGCCGCGCCCACACCACCGCCGCGCCCGCCCCGTCCGTCCCGTCTCCGGTGGCGATCAGGGACCCCTCGCGGCTGACCGACACGGAGACCAGGTTCTTCCGTCCCGCGTCGAGCCTTGGCAGCGGGACCGGCCGGACCGGGTCGCTCAGATCCCATCGCCGCAGCACGCCGTCGGCACAGGCCACCGCCACGGTCCGGCCGTCGCGGGAGACCCGTACGTCGCGCCCGCCGCCCACCGGCCACAGCAGCGGGCCGGGGGTCGGCCGCAGGGAGCCGTGCGTACGCCAGACCCGGATCTCCCGGCTGTCCGCGATCACAAGGGCCCGCCCGCCATCGGCCTCACCCGCACCGGCGAACGCCATCCCGTACACCACGCGCGGTGGCCGGAACCTCAGCTGAGCCTCGACACGCGCCCGCGTCCGGGTCAGGGGCTGCCGCCAGATGCGTACGAGACCTTCGCGTGTGCCCAGCGCCACCGTCCCGCCGGTGCCGAACGCGATCGCCGACACCTTGTCGTCGTTGCCCCGCAACGGGACGGGATACGGCAGCCCGGAGTTGCCGCTCACGGCGTCCCGCGCCTGCGGCGCCTCGGGATCCTCTCGGTACGCGGCGACGGCGAGCGTCGCGGCCAGTGCCGGGTCGGCGGAGCGCAGCGCGCCCGCGCCCGCCGCCAACGCGACGGCCCGCGCGGCCCGTTGTCGCCGACTTCGCGGTACGCCATGGTGTGGCGCATGAAGTTGACGTCGTCGCGGTTCGGGTAGTCCTCGCGGTAGTGACCGCC
>NZ_JBSFDA010000301.1:0-6115 GCF_053593675.1 Streptomyces sp. NPDC002156
CCCAGACCCCCCTTGTCGCGCTGAACGCGCTCGTCCTCAAACGCCGGACGGGCTGAGGTGTGCCTGGGGCGGGTGGGCAAGCACGGGTGGGTGGGCGGGAAGATCGGCCCGAACGGCCTCGTCCTCAAACGCCGGACGGGCTGGATGGTGCGGGCCGGCCCAGCCCGTCGGCGGTCGCGGCGAGGGGCTGCCGGGAAAAACGAAGGCCTGCTGGTGGTCAGGGTGCCTATATTCCTGTGCGTGTCCATTCCCGAGATACAGCTGCTCCGACCCGGCCACGCCCCCGCGCTGCTCGCCTTCGAGCAGGAGAACCGGGCCTACTTCGCCGCATCCATCCCCGATCGAGGGGACGACTACTTCGCCCGGTTCGACGAGCGGCATCGTGCGCTGCTCGCCGAGCAGGAGGCCGGTGTCTGCTACTTCCATGTGCTCGTCGGCGCCGAGGGTGAAGTGCTGGGGCGGATCAATCTCGTGGATGTGGCGGACGGCGGCGCCGATCTCGGGTACCGGATCGCGGAGCGCGCCGCAGGCCGGGGGCTGGCCACCTGGGCCGTACGGACGTTGTGCGGTCTCGCCGCCAACCGCTACGGGCTGACCACCCTGCGTGCCGCGAGCAGGCTCGACAACGCGGCGTCGCGGGCCGTGCTGACCCGCTCGGGGTTCGCGGTCGTCGGCGAGAGGCAGCTCTCGGGGCGCCCAGGTCTGACGTATCTCCGCGATCTTGCGGACTTCGCCGCTCCGGAGGCTCCGGGGGTTCCAGGGGCTCCGGCGGGGGCGGCCGATCGCCACGTGGGGCGGCGGCCGGCGCCCTGACCTGCGTACCGCCCCCAACCCGAGGACAATGGGCCCCGTCAGTCGAACATCGCCCACACACCGAAAGGTGGCGATCACCATGGCTGAGCACCCGCACGCAGCCCTCGTGCGCAAGGGCTACGACGCCTTCTCGCGCGGTGACATGGACACACTGCGCGGACTGATGGCGGCGGACTGTACCCAGCACGTACCCGGAAGCCATCCCCTCTCCGGGGACTTCAAGGGGCAGGACGCGATCATCGAGATGTACGGTCGGCTCGCCGAGGAGACGGCCGGGAGTATGCGCGTCGTGCTGATGAACATCCTCGTCGACGGCCGGGGGCACGCGGTCGCCGTGCACCGTTTCACCGCCGAGCGTCAGGGCAGGCGACTCGACGAGCCCGGCGCCATCGTGTTCCGGATCGTCGGGGACAAGGTCACCGACCTCGACGAGTGCGTCGAGGACATCGACCGGGCCAACGAGTTCTGGACCTGAGACCCCGTCCCCCCTCTTCCGGCTTCCGGACTTGTCCGGGTGGGGTGCCCGAGCCCGAGCCATGCTTGCGGGCGCCTCGCCCGTCGGACGGCACATCGCGCGCCCACCATCAAGCGCATCGACGTGTCGCGCGGCACCCCGGACAGCCGCAGGCATGGGCGCAACCGCTGATGATCGCCCGGTGGCGTCGGGTCGATCAGGTGCGGTCGTGGAGTGTGACCTGGTAGCCGTCGGGGTCGGCGAAGGTGAAGGTCCGGCCGAAGGGGCCGTCGATCGGTGCGGAGACGATGGTGCGACCGTCGGCGACGAGCGCGTCGTGGATGGCCTGGGCGTCGGTGGCGTGGAGCCAGATCGCGGCACCGATGCCGGGCTGGGCGACGGACGCCAGGTCGGTGCCGGGGATGACGTCGCGGAGTGCGAACGCGATCGGCTTCGTCTCGAAGACGACGGCGTGCGGAGGTCCGGCCGGCGAGCGGACGAGGCCCAGGTACTGCTCGTAGAACGCCTGCGAAGCGTCGAGGTCGCGCACTTGGAGCGAGATGAAGTCGGGGCCGGTGGCGGGCATGATGACACTCCTTCTTTTCGTGTCAGTTTACTGACACGCCGCAAGCTATGTCAGAATACTGACATGAGTCAAGAAGGTGTCGGCGTCGACCTGGAGACGTCACTGGGCTACCTGCTCAAAGAAGCGTCGAGCGCCCTCCGCGCGGCCATGGAGGAGGTGCTGCGGCCGCTCGGGATGAGCGTGACGCACTACTCCTGCCTCGAACTGCTGGCGCAGCGACCGGGCTTGTCGAACTCCGAGCTCGCGCGGGGCGCGTTCGTGACACGGCAGACGATGAACGTGCTGCTCCAGGCCCTCGAACGAGACGGCTACGTGACCAGGCCCGCGGAGGCACCCGTCGGGAAGGTGCTTCCCACGCGGCTCACGCCCAGCGGCCGACGAAGCCTCGAGAAGGCGAGCGCAGCCGTCCGGTCCGTCGAGGCCAGAATGCTGTCCGGCTTGACCGAGACCGAGCAGTCAGGCGCGTTCCGGATCCTGCAGAACATGGTCCATTCCTTGCGCGGTGACGGTGACGGTGACGGTGACGGTGACAACGAGGGTGCGTAGCTCGTTCCGCGGCGCACGTCCGGAGCCGAGGTCGGCCAACTCCGCGCGACCTCACGACGGCCTCCGGGCGGGGCGCCCCCGACCATGATTCGGGCGCCCCGCCCATCACCTCACTTCACCCCACCGCGCCTCACACGTGCGGCCGCCTCCCCCTCTCCTGCCGCGGGAACGACTGCGCGGCCCCCGGCAGTGTCGGCTTCGGCAGCGTTGCCACCTCCTCCTTCGCGCGTTCCAGTTGCTCCGCCGTGTCGTGCGGCAGGCGGGGCGGGCGGGGGCGGGAGTCGCGGAAGCGGAAGGCGGAGGTGAAGTCGCCGAAGGTCTCGCGGCGCCAGTCGGTGATGTTCGGTTCCTCGACTCCCGTGAAGCGCTCCAGGAATTGGAGTGCCGAGGTGTGGTCGAAGGCTTCCGAGGCCACCCAACCGCCCACCGTCCAGGGCGAGATGATGATCGCCGGGACGCGGAAACCGCCGCCGATCGGCAGGCCGCCGATGAACTCGTTGGCCGTGCCGTCCGGCGGGGTCGGCGGGGCCACGTGGTCGAACAGGCCGTCGTTCTCGTCGTAGTTGAGGATGAAGGCTGTTTTGCGCCACACCTTGGGGTTCGACGCTATCGCCTCGATCTTCGACGCCACGAAGTCCGCGCCCGCCGCCGGGAGATAGTCCGGGTGCTCCGACTGGAAGCTCGTCGGCATGATCCAACTCACCGTCGGGAGACGGTCGTTGCGAGCGTCGTCCTCGAACGTGCCCTCCGGCTGCGGACGTACGCCCCGCTCGTACAGCTCCGACCCGGGCGCCGCCTGCTTGAACGTGGCGAACTGCTCCAGCATGTTGCAGCCGTAGTCGTCGTCCTGCTGGTACACCTTCCAGTTGACGCCCGCCGCCTGGAGGCGCTCGGCGTACGTCGTCCAGCGGTACGGGGTCGGTGCCACGTTGCTGGTGATCGGGCCGCCCTGGGTGCCGCCGGGGTCGATCGTCCCCGTCATCCACATCAGGCGGTTCGGCCAGGTCGGGCCGAACACCGAGCAGTAGTAGTTGTCGCAGATCGTGAACGTCTCGGCGAGCGCGAACTGGAACGGGATGTCCTCGCGCGTGTAATAGCCCATCACGTAGGGGCCGTTGACGCCGTCCGCCTTGCGGTGGGCCGGCAGCCACTGGTCCATCTTGCCGCCGTTCCACGCCTCGTGCTGCACCGACCAGGCGTGACTCGTGGACGGGATCGCCTGCGCGCTCGACGTGTGGGTGTCGAGGTGGAAGGGGAGGAGGTACCCCTTCGGGTTCACGGCGTCCGGCTGGTAGAAGACCGGGCGGCCGTCGGGCAGCTTCAGCGCGTGCGGGTCCGCGAAGCCCCGTACGCCCGACAGGGTGCCGAAGTAGTGGTCGAAGGACCTGTTCTCCTGCATGAGCATCACTACGTGCTCGATGTCGTCGAGCGAGCCGTGCCGCGGCGGTCCGGCCGCGACGGCCTGCTGCACGCTGGGCGGGAGGAGGGAGAGTGCCGCGGCGCCGCCGAGGGTGCCTGCGGCGGAGCCAAGGAGTCTACGACGGGTCAACTCGGCCATGATTGCCCCTTCTTGAGCCTGTTGGGCCTGACTTTCGGCTTCACTCTTCGCCTCGGGCGGCGAGGGGCGTCAGGGGCGGCGGATGAACAAGTGAGCAACGAGTGGCATGGGGTTGGCCAAGCCGTGGGATGCCGGAGACGGGCATTGCCGCTCCGTTGCCGGGCCTTGAGGAACACATCGCCCGCGCTCTACCCTCGAAGCGGCAACATCTCTGACTGAGTCAGATATCGGATATCGATCATTCCGTCGGTGAGGTGGCTCGTGACCGTCCAGGACATCCGTTCCTTCAACCGCTTCTACACGAACGTGATCGGCGCGCTCGACTACAGCAGCAGCCTCTACGCCCCCTACACCCTCACCGAGGCCCGCGTCCTCTACGAACTCGCGCACTCCACCCGTACCGACGCCGCCGATCTCCGTGCCGAACTCACCCTGGACGCCGGGTACTTGAGCCGGATCCTCAACAAGTTCGAGGAGAACGGGCTGATCGAGCGGGCGCCCTCCGACCGGGATCCCCGGCGGCGGCGCGTCACGCTCACCAGCCGGGGCCGCGAGACCGCCGACCTGCTGAACGAGCGCTCCACGGAGGCCATCGGCTCGCTGCTCGCCACCGTGCCCGCCACCGACCGGCCCCGGCTCGCGGAGGCGCTGCGCACGGTCCGCTCGCTCCTCTCCGACGGCCGGCCGCCGCGCCGCGAGGACGTCGTGCTGCGCGATCCCGCCCCCGGCGACCTCGGCTGGATCGTGCAGCGCAACGCGGCGCTGTACGCGTCCGAGTACGGCTTCAACACCGACTACGAGGGTCTGGTCGCCCGGATCGTCGCCGACTTCGCCGAGGACCACGACCCGCATCTGGAGCGGGTGTGGATCGCCGAGCTGGACGGGCGGCCGGTCGGGTGCGTGATGTGCGTACGGGACGAGGCGCCCGGGACGGCCCGGCTGCGGCTGCTGCTCGTCGAGCCGGACGCGCGCGGGCTGAGGATCGGCGACCGGCTCGTCGCGGCTGTCGTCGGCTTCGCCCGCGAGGTCGGCTACCGCGACCTCGTCCTGTGGACCAACGACGTACTCACCGCCGCCCGCCACGTCTACCAGCGCCACGGCTTCGTCCTCACCACCGAGAAGCCCCACCGCTCCTTCGGCAAGGATCTGCTCGGGCAGGACTGGCGCCTCGACCTGCACGGGACGACAGACCGGTGAAGTGGCGCCGGTGAAGTGTTGAAGCGACGGGTAGGGTCCGTGGACATGAAACTGGCGTTCTCCACCCTCGGCGTCCCCGGTCTCCCCCTCCCCGATGTCCTGCGGCTCGCGACCAGCCACGGCTACCACGGCGTCGAGCTGCGCACGCACCCCGAAGAGCCCGTCCACCTCGGTCTCACGCTGGCCGAACGGGCCGATGTGGCCGCCGAGTTCAAGGCGTCCGGCGTCGAGATCCTCGGCCTCGCCGGGTACGTCCGGGTCGCGGCCCCCGGCGACGACGAACCCGTGCTCACCGACCTCCGCGCGCTCCTCGAACTGGCCCGCGACCTCGGCGCCCCGTTCATCCGCGTCTTCCCCGGCGGCGGCACCGAACAGTCCCCCGCGGAGGCCGACGCGGCGGCGGCCCGCAGGCTCGGCACGGCCGCCGAGTACGCGACGGACCTCGGCGTACGCATCCTCCTGGAGACCCACGACTCGCATCGCACGGGCGCCGCCGCGATCCGCGTCCTGGGCCCGGTCGGCCACCGGCAGGTGGGCTCGCTCTGGGACGTCATGCACACCTGGCTCGGCGGCGAGCAGCCGTCGGAGAGCTACGCGGCGCTCGCCCCGCACCTCGGATACGTCCAGGTCAAGGACATCGCCTCGGCCGAGGACACCACCCCGCTGGCCCTGGGCGCCGGTGTCCTGCCGCTCTCCGAGTGCGTCGAGGTCCTCTCCCGGCACGGGTGGGACGGGTGGTTGTGCTGGGAGTACGAGAAGCGGTGGTACGAGGCCGCCGCGCCCCTGGAGGGGCTGTTGGACGCCGGCCACGACCACCTCGCCCGGCTGCTCAACGAGTCGGCCTGAGCTGGCTGGTCCGGGGTCGGTCGGGATTTTTTCGCCCCCGCCGCCCCTACCCGTCCCATCCCGTTCCTGGGGGGGGGGGGGGCGGCGCCCGCCCCCCCCCCGCCCCCCGCGACTC
>NZ_JBSFDA010000302.1:0-6023 GCF_053593675.1 Streptomyces sp. NPDC002156
GGGTTCGGGGGCAGCGCCCCCGATGGGGGTCCCCCCTCTGGGGGAGGGACGGGTAGGGGCGGCGGGGGCGAAACAAACCCAACGCCCACCCCCACCCACCGGCCCCCTTACAACTCCGGCAACCCAGGCGCCACCTTCGCCGGCCGCCCCTCCAACGACTCCAACGCCAACCGAATCGCCTCGTCCAACTGCACATCCCGCCCGGCCGCGTAGTCCTGCGGAGCCTGCACGACCTCCACATCGGGATCGACCCCGTGGTTCTCCACACCCCACCCGTAGCCCTCGAGCCAGAACGCGTACTTGGGCTGAGTGACGAGCGTCCCGTCGACCAGCCGATACCGACTGTCGATCCCGATCACCCCACCCCACGTCCGCGTCCCCACCACAGGCCCGATCCCCAGCGCCTTGATCGCCGCGTTCACGATGTCCCCGTCAGACCCCGAGAACTCGTTCGCGACAGCGACGACAGGCCCGCGAGGCGCGTCCTCCGGATAGCTGTACGGCCGTAGCCCACGCGGCAGATCCCACCCCACGATCCGCCGCGCCAGCTTCTCGACGACCAGCTGGGACGTATGCCCGCCCCGGTTCTCCCGGACGTCGACGACCAGCCCCTCCTTCGCGACCTCGATCCGCAGATCACGGTGGATCTGGGCCCACCCGGGCGCCTGCATGTCGGGGACGTGCAGATACCCGAGCCGCCCACCCGACTTCTCGGCGACGTACGCCCGCCGGTCCGTCACCCACGCGTGGTAGCGCAACGGCTCCTCGTCCGAGATGGGCACGACGACCACATGCCGCGAGTCACCGCCACCGGACGGCGAGATCGTCAGCTCGATGGGCTTGCCGGCCGTACCGACGAGCAGCGGGCCGGGCCCGGCCACCGGATCGACGGGCTGCCCGGCGACGGCGATGATCGCGTCGCCCGGCCGCACCGCGACGCCGGGCGCGGCGAGCGGCGAGACGCCATCAGGGTCGGACGTCTCGGCGGGCAGGATGCGGTCGATGCGCCACAGGGGCGTGCCCTGGGGACCGTCCTCGTGCCGGGTGATGTCGGCGCCGAGGAGCCCCTGCCGCTCGCCGCTGCCGTATCCTCCGCGCGGGGTGACGTACGCGTGCGAGGTGCCCAACTCGCCCTGGACCTCCCAGAGAAGGTCGACGAGGTCGTCGTGGGTGGCGACCCGGTCGAGGACGGGCCGGTAGCGGTCGAGGACGCCGTCCCAGTCGACGCCGCCCATGTCAGGGCGCCAGAAGTTGTCGCGCATGATGCGACCGTTCTCGTCGTACATCTGCCGCCACTCGACAGCCGGATCGACCGACTGCCGGACACGCGACAGGTCCACGGTGATGTTCGTGTCGCTCTCGTCGTCGTTGGAGGCACGCCGGTCACTCGGTACGACCTTCAGCTTGCCGTCGGTCCACAGCAGCACCCGCTTCCCGTCGCCGCTGACGGCGAAGTGGTCGGCGTCCCCGGCGAGGTGCTCGATGCGCTGCTGGGCGAGGTCGTACCGCTCCAGCTCGGTCTTCGGGTCGGGGTCGTCCGGGGTGGCCCGGGAGGAGCCGAGCACCCCCCGCACCGGGTGGCGCAGCCACAGCACCCCGTCCTTGGCGGCCCGGAGGTTGGTGTAGCGGGCGGCCTCGACCGGGAACGGCACGATCCGGTCGGCGAGCCCGTCGAGGTCGATACGGGTCGCCGGAGCGCCCTCGCTGTCCGGGGTCTCGTCCTTGTCCGGCGCCTCGAAGGGCCGCCCGTGCCGCTGCGGCCCGAAGGGCGAGGGCGTGGTCGCGGCGAGCGGGATGAGATGCGGACGCGAACCGCCGACGAAGGCGAGGTCGAACACGTGCTCGTCGTAGACAGGGTCGAAGGACCGCGCCGACAGGAACACCAGATGCTTGCCGTCGACCGTGAACGCGGGCGAATAGTCCCGGAACCGAAGCGGAGTCGCTTCCGTCACCGACAGATCGGTGGTGTTGGCGAGCTTGAGCTGACGCAACGGACGCGGCCCGGGATGGGACCAGGCCAGCCAAGCCGAATCCGGGGAGAAGACCAGCCCGGACACATCTCCGTCCCCACTCCTGTCAACCTCCCGCACCTCGCCCGACTCCCGCTCGACGAGCAGCACGCGCCCGTCGTGGGAGGCGACGGCGGCCCGGCTGCCGTCGGGCGCCATGGCGAGCCCGAGGACCCGCCCGAGCTGTCCGGCGGCGAGCCGACGCGGAGTGGCGCCGGGCGCGACCCCGGTAGCCGGGGCGAACTCCAATGCATCGTCGCCCTCCGCGTCCGTCACCCACACGGCCCACTCCTCGCCGTCCACGCGGAAGGCGCGGGGCAGCCGGGCCCGTACGCCATGCCCGGAGGCAAGGACGCGAGCCGGACCGGACCGGTGGGTGACCCAGTGCACGGATCCGCGCACCCCGATGGCACTGCCGCGCCCGGTGTGGTCGGGCGCACCGGAGTTGAACCACCGCGAGGCGCTCACGGGATGCGGCTGAAGATCGACACGCTGCCCGCCGAGCCGGATGTCGAGCCGCCGAGGCTCGGCCCCGTCCAGGTCGTCCAGCAACCACAGTTCACCGGCGGAGGAGTAGACGACACGGCTGCCGTCGCTCGCCGCGTGCCGGGCGTAGAACCCGTCAACTCCCGTGTGCCGCCGCAGATCGGACCCGTCTGCCAAGGACGAGTACAGCGCCCCGACACCCTCGTGATCGGAGAGAAAGGCGATCCGTTCCCCGACCCACACCGGGTACTCAAGGTTCCCGTCCAGCTCGGAATGCAGCCGTACGAACTCCCCGTCCCCCTCCCGGTCGATCCACAGCTTCCCCGCCGTACCGCCCCGATACCGCTTCCACCAAGCAGCCTCACGCCCCATGGGAGCGGAGAGGAGAACGGTCGCGGGCCCGTAGGCGACATCCCCAACGGGCCCGTACGGCAGGACAGTTGCCGGGCCGCCGTCGAGCGGGATCGCCCGGGCCCAGGAGCGGCGGAGGCTGGCCTGTCCCTGGGTGCTGATGGCGAGGACCTGCCCGTCGGGGGTCCAGCCGCGCACCTGTGTCCTCGAACTGCCCCAGTAGGTGAGCCGGTTGGCCGACCCGCCGTCGATCGGGGCGACATGCACCTCGGGCGCGCCGTCGCGGGTGGACGTCCAGGCGAGACGGGTGCCGTCCGGGGAGATACGGGGATGGGTCACCGGCACGTTGTCGGCGCTCACGCGCCAGGCCCGGCCGCCGTCGAGCGGGGCGACCCAGACGTCGTCCTCGGCGGTGAAGGCGACCGAGTCGCCGTGCAGATGCGGAAACCGGAGATACGCAGGCGAAGAGGGCTGAGTCACCCGATCACCCTAAGCAGCGATCACGCCACTGGACAGGGGTTTCGGTCAGTTCCTTGCCCGCGTAGGATCGTTATTTACCCTCGACGGGCAGGCAGTTCGGATCCTGCCGGCACCAGATGGTCTTCGTCACGGTGACGGTCGGCCCGGGCTCGCCGTTGTCCGGCGGGTTCCAGGTGACGGGCGGGGTGTACGTCGGTGTGGCGGGCGCGTCGCAGTTGCCGAGGCCGGTGACGCGGAACACCTGCTTGCCGTCGACCTTGGCGGTGAGGTCCCCGCGTACGCATCGGCCGTCGACGGCCCGGGTGACCCTGCCGGTGACGGTGATGTCCTTGCCGTCCCCGGTCTCGCCCTGACAATCGACGCCGGCAACGGTGTTGACCGTCGCGGAGGGCGAACTCCCGGACTCAGCAGTCCTGTTGCCGCCGTCGACCGAGGCCGTGCAGGTGAGCCACTGGACGTCCACGTTCCGCCGTTCCAGCTCCTTGGTCGCGGTCTGGTCGGTGGTCAGGGAGACGGTGGCCGAAGTGAGCCCACCGGGATCACAGGCGACGACACCGCTCACGACGGCCACCACGAGTCCGGCCACCGCGACCGCCCTGCGGTGCCCGCGCGGCCGATGGAAAATCCGCCTCAAGGCCCCCATGGAGGGCAGCCTGCCACCGTCCCGCCCGACACGGAAGGGCGTAAACAGACAGGACGGGAGTGCAGGAGCCGGGACAGGAACTAGGACCAGCGTCCGGTGCGACCGAGCAGCAGCGCCGTCGCGGCGGTACCGGCGGTGGAGGTACGCAGCACAGTGGCCCCGAGCCGGTACGCCTTGGCCCCCGCCTCCTCGAACAGGGCCAACTCCTCGGGGGAAACGCCCCCTTCGGGCCCGACGACAAGCACGATGTCACCGGAGGAGGGCAGTTCGGCGGTAGCAAGCGCCGCACTGCCATAGTCCCGGTCCTCGTGGAGTACGGCGGCGAAGTCGGCGTCGGCGAGAAGTGCGGCAACCTGCTTGCTGGTTGCGGCGTCCGCGACCTCGGGGAAACGCACCCGGCGGGACTGCTTGCCGGCCTCCCGGGCGGTGGCCCGCCACTTGGCGAGCGCCTTCAGCCCACGGTCACCGCGCCACTGGGTGATACACCGGGAGGCGGCCCAGGGAACGATGGCGTCGACACCGGTCTCGGTCATCGTCTCGACGGCCAACTCGCCCCGGTCACCCTTGGGAAGAGCCTGAACCACGGTGATACGAGGAGACTCCGGGGGTTCCTCGACCACCGCCCCGAGCCGCAGAGCCAGCTGATCCTTGCCCTCGACACCGACGACCTCGCCCTCGGCCCAGCGCCCGGCCCCGTCGGTGAGGACGACGGCCTCGCCGACCCGCAGCCGCTTCACGGAGACCGCGTGCCGCCCTTCGGGACCGTCGAGGAGGAACTGCCGCACGTCGGGCACCTGCTCGACGACGAAAACGGGCGCGGTCACGCCGCCTCGCCCCCCTCCAGCAGCACGGCCCGAGCGGCGGCGATCTCCTCGGCCAGCACAGCCACCAGCTCCCCGGCGGGCAGTTCACGGGCCATCCGATGCCCCTGTCCCGCCCACAGCGCCATGCCCTGCGCGTCGCCGGAAGCGGCGGCCTTCTTGCGCAGCGGCGAGGTGAGGTGGTGGACCTCGGGGTAGGCAGCGGGGGCGTACGGGCCGTGCTCGCGCAGGAAACGGTTCACCAGACCCCGGGCGGGCCGGCCGGAGAACGCGCGCGTCAGCTCCGTACGGACGAAGAGCGGGTTGGTCAGCGCCTGCTTGTGCAGGGCCTGGGCGCCGGACTCCGGGGTGGCGAGGAAGGCGGTGCCGAGCTGGGCGGCACTGGCGCCCGCGGCGAGGACGGCGGCGATCTGGCTGCCGCGCATGATCCCGCCGGCGGCGACGAGCGGCAGGTCGACGGTCTCGCGCACCTGGGCGAGGAGGGAGAGCAGCCCGACGGCGGAGCCGTCCGCCTCGGGATTGTCACGGTGGGTGCCCTGATGCCCGCCGGCCTCGACGCCCTGCACGATCACCGCGTCGGCCCCGGCCCGCTGCACGGCGAGGGCCTCGTCGGCGGTGGTGGCGGTGACGAGGGTGAAGGTGCCGGCGCGCCGGAGGGAGTCCAGTACGTCGCTGGTGGGCACCCCGAAGTGGAAGGAGACGACCGGGACGGGGTTGTCGAGCAGTACGGCGAGCTTGGCGTCGTAGCCGTCGTCGCGCCCGCTGTCCGGGTCGCCCAGCTCGGTGTCGTACCAGGTGACCTCGCCGGCGAGCTGATGGGCGTAGACCTCGACGGCGGCGGGGTCGGCGTACTCGGGCTGCGGCATGAACAGGTTCACGCCGAAGGGGCGCCCGGTGATCCCCCGGAGCTGCTTGATCTCCTGATACATCCCGTCGGCGGTTTTGTACCCCGCGGCAAGGAACCCGAGCCCGCCCGCTTCGGCGACGGCGCCGGCGAGCTGGGGGACGGAGACGCCGCCCGCCATGGGGGCCTGCACGATCGGGTGAACGAAGAGATCGGTCAGCGCGGAGGACATGACGGCATGTTGTCACGTCCCCAGCACAAGGTCCGAATCAGCCCTGAGGCATCTCCTTCGCCCCCGCCGCCCCTACCCGTTCCCATCCTCGGGGGCTCCGCCCCCGAACCCCCGCTCCTCAAACTCCCCCAGAGGGGGGACCCCCAAGGGGCTGACT
>NZ_JBSFDA010000303.1:0-5931 GCF_053593675.1 Streptomyces sp. NPDC002156
CCCGGCCCTGCGGGCCGAAAAGCACGGGCGCAGCCCCTGCTTTTCAGGGGCGCGGGGAACTGCGCGAGAAGCCCCACCGGGCCGCAGACAACGAACCGCCCACCCAGCGGAGCTAATGTGCCGCCGACTCCCAGTCCAGTCCCGACCCCACCGACACGTCCAGCGGCGCACGCAGATGCACTGCCCCCGCCATCTCCCGTCGGACCAGTTCCTCCGTCGCCTCGCGCTCTCCCGGGGCGATCTCCAGGACGATTTCGTCGTGGACCTGGAGCAGCATGCGGGACTTCAGTTCCGCCGCCTCCAGCGCCTGGCCCACCTTCAGCATGGCGATCTTGACGATGTCCGCCGCCGTGCCCTGGATCGGGGCGTTCAGGGCCATGCGCTCGGCCATCTCACGGCGCTGACGGTTGTCGCTGTTCAGGTCGGGGAGATAGCGGCGGCGGCCGAAGAGTGTCTCCGTGTAACCCGTCGCCCTCGCCTCGTCGACGGCCCGGCGCAGATAGTCCCGTACCCCGCCGAAGCGCTCGAAGTACGTGTCCATCAGGACCCGCGCCTCGCCCGCGTCGATGTTCAGCTGGCCGGAAAGGCCGAACGCCGACAGGCCGTACGCCAGGCCGTACGACATCGCCTTGATCTTGCGGCGCATCTCCGCGTCCACCGCCGTGCGCTCGACCGAGAACACCTGGGAGGCGACCGTGGTGTGCAGGTCCTCGCCGGACGTGAACGCCTCCAGCAGGCCCTCGTCCTCCGAGAGATGGGCCATCACGCGGAGTTCGATCTGGCTGTAGTCCGCGGTCATCAGGGACTCGAAGCCCTCGCCGACCACGAAGCCGCGCCGGATGGCCCGGCCCTCGTCCGTACGGACCGGGATGTTCTGGAGGTTGGGGTCCGTGGAGGACAGCCGGCCCGTCGCCGCCACCGTCTGGTTGAACGTCGTGTGGATACGGCCGTCCGCCGCGATCGTCTTGATCAGGCCCTCGACGGTGACGCGCAGCTTCGCCTGCTCGCGGTGGCGGAGCATGATGACCGGCAGGTCGTTCTCCGTCTGGTCCGCCAGCCACGCCAGGGCGTCCGCGTCCGTCGTGTAGCCGGTCTTGGTCTTCTTCGTCTTCGGCAGGCCCAGCTCCCCGAAGAGGACCTCCTGGAGCTGCTTGGGCGAGCCGAGGTTGAACTCGTGGCCGGCCGCCGCGTGCGCCTCCTTCACCGCCTGCTGCACCGCGCCCGCGAACATCTGTTCCATGGCTTCCAGGTGGGCCCGGTCCGCCGCGATGCCGTGCCGCTCCATGCGGGCCAGCAGCGCCGACGTCGGCAGTTCCATGTCCCGCAGCAGATCCGCCGCGCCTACCTCCTGGAGGCGCTCGCCGAACGCCTCGCCCAGGTCGACGATCGTGCGGGCCTGCACCATCAGGGACTCGGCCTCCGCGCCGTCGTCCGCGCCGAAGGCCAGCTGGCCGTCCGCCGTCGCGGCGGGCGCCAGCTCCCGGCCGAGGTACTCCAGGGACAGCGCGTCCAGGTCGAAGGAACGGCGCCCCGGCTTGACCAGGTACGCGGCGAGTGCCGTGTCCATGCTCACCCCGGCCACGGTCCAGCCGTGCTCCGCGAAGACCCGCATCGCGCCCTTGACGTTGTGGAACACCTTGGGCCGGTCCGCGTCGGCCAGCCAGGCCGCGAACGCGTTCTCGTCGGCCTGGTCCAGCTCCGCCGGGTCGAACCAGGCCGCTGCTCCCCCGGCCGCCGCGAGCGCGACCTCGGCGACCGAGCCGCTGCCCAGCGCCCAGGTGTCGACCGTGGCGACGCCGAGGACCGCCGTGCCGTGCCCGGTGAGCCAGGGGGCCAGCTCTCCTGTGCCGAGCACCGTCCCGTCCACCTCGACACCGGCCTCGGCGACCGGTCCGGCGTCGGCCTCCTCGGCGCCCGGATCGACGGCCAGCAGCCGCTCGCGCAGCGACGGGTTCCGGATCTCCAGGGTGTCGAGGACCATCGCCACCGCCGTGCGGTCGTACGCGGCGCGCTCCAGGTCCGTGACCGTCTTCGGGAGTTCGACGTCCCGGACCATCTCCGTGAGGCGGCGGTTGAGCTTGACGGCGTCCAGGTGGTCGCGCAGGTTCTGCCCGGCCTTGCCCTTGACCTCCTCGACCCGCTCGACCAGGTCCGCGAACGACCCGAACTGGTTGATCCACTTCGCCGCCGTCTTCTCACCGACCCCCGGAATGCCGGGCAGGTTGTCGGACGGGTCGCCGCGCAGCGCCGCGAAGTCGGGGTACTGGGCCGGCGTCAGCCCGTACTTCTCGAAGACCTTCTCCGGAGTGAACCGGGTCAGCTCCGAGACGCCCTTCGTCGGATACAGCACCGTCGTGTTCTCGGTGACCAGCTGGAAGGAGTCCCGGTCGCCGGTGACGATCAGCACCTCGAAGCCCTCGGCCTCGGCCTGCGTGGTCAGCGTCGCGATGACGTCGTCGGCCTCGAAGCCGTCGACCGCGAACCGCTCCGCGTGCATCGCGTCGAGCAGCTCGCCGATCAGCTCGACCTGCCCCTTGAACTCGTCCGGGGTCTTCGACCGGTTCGCCTTGTACTCCGTGAACTCCTCGGAGCGCCAGGTCTTGCGGGACACGTCGAACGCCACCGCGAAGTGCGTGGGCGCCTCGTCGCGCAGCGTGTTGGCGAGCATCGACGCGAAGCCGTAGATCGCGTTCGTCGGCTGGCCCGTCGCGGTCGTGAAATTCTCCGCGGGCAGCGCGAAGAACGCGCGGTACGCCAGCGAATGCCCGTCCATGAGCATCAGCCGGGGGCGGCCCGTGCCGGAGGTCTTCTCGGTCTTCTTCGATGCTGTCTCTGCCACGACCCCGATCCTGCCACGTGCCACTGACAACGCGGGCCGCCCGGGACCTGACACCGTCGTTGTCACTGCCGCGTGCGAGGATCGAAGAGGTGGCACACGCACAGGTGAACCGTGCGCACGCGCACCACGTGCAGGCGGAGAGACACGTGCAAGCGAAGGGGTTCAGCAATGGCCAGCAAGCCGCCCAAGAGTGATCCGGTCCAGGACGCGCCGCAGGTCGCCGACCCCAAGCATGCCGCGGCCGGACTGCCCGCCATCGGCCACACCCTCCGCATCGCCCAGCAGCAGATGGGCGTCCGCCGCACCGCGCTCACCCTCCTGCGCGTCAACCAGAAGGACGGCTTCGACTGCCCGGGCTGTGCCTGGCCCGAGCCCGAGCACCGGCACGCCGCGGAGTTCTGCGAGAACGGCGCGAAGGCGGTCGCCGAGGAAGCCACCCTGCGCCGTGTCACCCCCGAGTTCTTCGCCGCCCACACCGTGACCGACCTGGCCGGCCGCAGCGGCTACTGGCTGGGCCAGCAGGGCCGCCTCACGCACCCCATGTACCTGCCCGAGGGCGCCGACCGCTACGAACCGGTCTCCTGGGACCGCGCCTTCGACATCGTCGCCGAAGAACTGAAGGCCCTCGGCTCGCCCGACGAGGCCCTCTTCTACACCTCGGGCCGCACCAGCAACGAAGCGGCCTTCCTCTACCAGCTGTTCGCCCGCGAACTGGGCACGAACAACCTCCCCGACTGCTCGAACATGTGCCACGAGTCCTCGGGTTCCGCCCTCTCCGAGACCATCGGGATCGGCAAGGGCAGCGTCCTCCTGGAGGACCTCTACAAGGCCGACCTGATCATCGTCGCCGGCCAGAACCCCGGCACGAACCACCCCCGGATGCTCTCCGCCCTGGAGAAGGCGAAGGCGAACGGCGCCCGGATCATCAGCGTCAACCCGCTGCCCGAGGCGGGCCTCGAACGCTTCAAGAACCCGCAGACCCCCCAGGGCATGCTCAAGGGCGCGGCCCTCACCGACCTGTTCCTGCAGATCCGCATCGGCGGCGACCAGGCCCTCTTCCGCCTCCTCAACAAGCTGATCCTCGACACAGAGGGCGCGGTCGACGAGGCCTTCATCGGCGAACACACCCACGGCTACGAGGAGTTCGTCGAGGCGGCCCGCGCCGCCGACTGGGACGAGACCCTCACCGCGACCGGCCTCACGCGCGCGGAGATCGAAAAAGCCCTCTCCATGGTCCTCGCCTCCGAGCGCACCATCGTGTGCTGGGCGATGGGCCTGACCCAGCACAAGCACTCCGTGCCCACCATCCGCGAGGTCGTCAACTTCCTTCTCCTGCGCGGCAACATCGGCCGCCCCGGCGCCGGCGTGTGCCCGGTGCGCGGCCACTCGAACGTGCAGGGCGACCGCACGATGGGCATCTTCGAACGCCCCGCCCCCGCCTTCCTCGACGCCCTGGAGAAGGAGTTCGGCTTCGCCCCGCCCCGCGAACACGGCTACGACGTCGTACGGGCCATCCAGGCGCTGCGCGACGGCGAGGCGAAGGTCTTCTTCGCCATGGGCGGCAACTTCGTGTCGGCCTCCCCCGACACGGAGGTCACCGAGGCCGCCATGCGCCGTGCCAGTCTCACCGTGCACGTGTCGACGAAGCTCAACCGCTCGCACGTCGTCACGGGCGCGCGTGCCCTCATCCTACCCACCCTGGGCCGCACCGAGCGCGACCTCCAGGGCAGCGGCGAGCAGTTCGTGACGGTCGAGGACTCCATGGGCATGGTGCACGCCTCCCGAGGCCGCCTGGACCCGGCGAGCACGCACCTGCTCTCCGAGCCGGCCATCGTCTGCCGCCTGGCCCGGCGCGTCCTGGGCGAGGAGTCCCGCACGCCCTGGGAGGAGTTCGAGAAGGACTACGCCACGGTCCGCGACCGCATCGCGCGCGTGATCCCCGGCTTCCAGGACTTCAACGCGCGTGTCGCCGACCCCGCGGGCTTCACCCTCCCGCACGCCCCGCGCGACGAGCGCCGCTTCCCGACCGCCACCGGCAAGGCCAACTTCACCGCGGCCCCCGTCGAGTTCCCGAAGCTCCCCGAAGGCCGCCTGCTGCTGCAGACGCTGCGCTCGCACGACCAGTACAACACCACGATCTACGGCCTGGACGACCGCTACCGGGGCATCAAGAACGGCCGCCGGGTCGTCCTGGTGAACCCCGAAGACGCCCGGGCCCTCCGGGTCGCCGACGGGTCGTACGTCGACCTCGTCAGCGAGTGGAAGGACGGCGTCGAGCGGCGGGCGCCCGGGTTCCGGATCGTGGTCTATCCGACAGCACGGGGATGCGCGGCGGCCTACTACCCGGAGACCAACGTCCTGGTCCCGCTCGACTCCACCGCGGACATCAGCAACACCCCGGCCAGCAAGTCCGTTGTCGTACGTCTGGAACAATCGGCCACCGACTGAGCGTTTGCTCAGGAGGGCGGAGGTAGGCGTACGGACGCCGTACCGACCACGACGAACGGAGCCGGGTCCATGGGTGAGCAGCAGCACGTGAAGTTCCCGCAGGAGGTCATCGACGAGTACGCGGCACTCGGTGTCGACGTGGTCGCCATGTTCTCCGCGGGACACCTCGGGAACCGGATGGGCGTCCAGATCGTGGAGGCGTCCGCCGAGCGGGTCGTCGGCACGATGCCCGTCGAGGGCAACACCCAGCCGTACGGGTTGCTGCACGGGGGTGCGTCCGCGGTGCTGGCCGAGACGCTCGGGTCGGTGGGGTCGATGCTGCACGGGGGCAGCACGAAGATCGCCGTCGGCGTGGACCTGAACTGCACGCACCACCGGGGCGCCCGCTCCGGTCTGGTCACCGGCGTGGCCACGCCCGTCCACCGGGGGCGGTCGACCGCGACGTACGAGATCGTGATCACGGACGAGAACGACAAGCGGGTGTGCACGGCACGCCTGACATGCCTGCTGCGGGACGCACCCACGATGGGCTGAGGCCGGTTTCCTTCGCACGAACGTCGTCGCACGAGCGACCGCACGGGCCGACGAACTGTCCGCCGAGGAATATCGCGAGGGCGGGCGCCTGCTGGCCGCGAAGGTGACGC
>NZ_JBSFDA010000304.1:0-5886 GCF_053593675.1 Streptomyces sp. NPDC002156
GTCTTGCCCGAGTCGAGGATCTCGGCGGCGAGGCGGTGTCCGTCGGCGCGGGTGAAGGCGGCGTCGACCAGGAGGGCCTCGTGCTCGCCGGTGACCAGGGTGGCGGTCTTGTTCTTGACACCGGCGGGGAAGTCGAGGTCGAGGATCTTGAAGGTGAGCGTGCTCATGAGTGTTCCTTCGGTGCGGGACGGCGGGGGATCAGGACGTGCGGGCGATGCCGAGGGGAGCGAGGCGGTGGTCCACCTCGTCGGCGGTGGCGTGGCCACGGGCCAGGGGGACGGCGCGTGAGCCGTCGACGGCGAGCAGGGTGGGGAAGCCGGTCACGCCCAGCTCGGCGGCGCGGCGGAAGTCGGCCTCGGCCGCGCCCTGTGCCTCGGGCGAGCCGAAGGCGCCGAGGACGGCGTCGGTGTCCAGCCCCGCCGTTTCGGCGACCTGCCGATAGGTGGCGGGGTCGGACAGGCTGCGGCCGTCGACGTAGAAGGCGTGTTGCAACGCGACTGCCGTCTCGACCGCGCGGTCCGGGGCGACCTGGCGCAGGGCGGCGACACCGCGCGCGGCGGCCTCGGAGTCCATCACGAACGAACCGTCCGCGATCAGCTGCTCGTAGCCGTCGCCGAACTCGGCGCCCGTCAGCTCACTGATCTGGGCGTTCGCGCCCTGGACGTAGCCGAACTCGCGGATCGGTACCCGGCGTCCACCGACGAAGAGGCCGCCCGAGACCACCTCCACGGGCAGTCCGGGGTGGCGGGAGACGACCTCGCGGAGGGTGCCGGAGAACCCGTGGGACCAGCCGCAGTAGGCATCGAAAACGTAGACCAGCTTCATCGAGGACCTCGACAAGGGGATGACGCCCACCCACTGCGGGCGATTCACCTGATCAAACAGTAACTGACTAATCAGATATTTCCACGGTTCTGTGAACCGCGCCACACGACGTGCGGATGATGTCAGTAGACCAGCGCCGACAACTCGGCGCAGGTCAGGGGAGGCGTGGCAGGACGTCCCGAGCCGAGTGGCTGAGGATGCGCAGGTCCTGCGTGAACCGTTCGAGGTCTTCGGCGGGAAGGGGGGCGACGAAGTACCGCTTGATGTTCTCCAGGTGCACCTGAGAGGCGCGTACGGTCGTCTCCTCGCCCTGCGGGGTGAGCCGCACGAGCTTCGCGCGCCGGTCGTCGGGGGACTCGGTCCGCGCTACGAGGCCTACAGCCTCCATGCGGTCCACCAGACGGGTGGCGCCGCCCGTGGTCAGGACCTGTTCCTGGGCGATGGTCCGCATCGAAAGGCCCGGCAGGCCCGCCCGCCCGAGGATCAGCAGTACCTCGTACATCAGATGGCTGATCCCGCACTCCACTTCGAGGGCCCGCCCGAGGATGTACTCCAGCCGGTTGGCCGCCCCTTGCAGACGCCCGAACGCCAGGATCAGCTCGTGATCCGCGGCCTCCTTCGCCGTCCTGACCCCCGCCTGCTCACTCACGGCCTCGCCGCCCCTTTCGCCGTCCCGGGTCACACCGTACCGATCATGCCCGCGGCAAGCGGGGTGACGGCGGACGCTTTGTCTCCTCGTTGCGGGGACGGAGATCTGGATCGGCCGGCTCGCGGGGTCTGGGAACTGTCCGGCCCAACGTCTGCTTCATCATTCTGAAGGTGTGCGGCGACAGGTATGCGGCGACCGACGTGCCTTCGACGATGGGCGGCTGTCCTTCAGGTGGTCGGCCCAGGCCGAGCGTCGCACCAGCGGCAGGTGCAGACGCCCAGCAGCTCCGCCGGAAGGTCCGCGAGCAGGAAAGCCGGGAGGGTCACGTCATGGCCCGCATGCGCGACGACCAGGACGGGCCGGTCGCCGACCTGCCACACGCAGCCGTTGGAACGCATGGTCGTCCATGACGTCCGCTCCGGCTCCAGGGCGGCCACAGAAGAATGGGACCGCCCTGGGATCGTCTGGGACGAGTCCTCGCCCCGACCGTATGTACGGCGGGACAACCGGTCCGGGCTCGTATGGGCATCTGGCCGCAGCCAGTTGCCGACATTGACCGCCAGGACCAGCCGCCCCGCCGTCGTACAACGCGCCGTTCTCGCGCCGGTGCTCAGGCGCCAGAGACAACTCGACCGGAGTCTTCACCGGACCGTCCGCACGCAAGAGGGCGTCACGCAGCTCGAACAGCCCTTCGTGCTGGTGAAGTGCCTCTGCGGCGGAGTACGGAACCAGGCGAAGGCCGCTCTCATGTCCGGCACTCGGCCGAAGACGTCAGCAGGTTCGAGGCCACGTTCGGCCACAGGCGACAGACGTCAAGCTGCGGCTCAGTCGCGGCTCTCCCAGAACAGTCTTTCGGTCCTGTCCGGGTCGTTGACGATCCGGCACCTGGCGTCGAGCCACATCGTGGCACGGTCGGTCAGGGTGTAGGCAGGCCATCTCGGCACGCCCGCCGCCGTGGGGCGGCCCGTGTGGGCGAAGCCCGCCCACAGTTCGCTCATGTGCCGTGCGGTCGCCAGCCGTTCCGGTGATTGATCCGCGTTGAGGATGGAGCCGAGGTCCTTGTCGGTGTTGGCGAACTTGAGGTTGATGTCCGACGCGTGCGGTGAGCCGATGGGGAAATCGGTGCCGGGCACCAGGGTCGGGCTCGGGTAGGCGAGCTGGTACATGAACACGGGCGCGGCGCGCTGCGCCCGTTTGGCCTCCGCGATCTTGATCGAGTCGCGCCAGATGGGCGAGGTGGTGATCGCGAAGTAGAGCTGTGCCGGCGTCGCTCCGGGCCGCGACGCCTGGAAGGTCCGGATGATCCGGTCGAGCTCGGTGCCCTGATACGTACTGCTCAGTCTGGCGCGCAGCCCTGCCTCGTCGATGCCGAAGATGTCGCGCGGCCCGAAAAGGCTGAAGAACACCGTCTCGTCACGGCAGGTGCCGCACATCAGCGGCTTGTCGGCCGAGAAGGGCGCGGCGCCGTCGGCGAAGGGGTGCCGCGGGATGACGCTGCCGTCGACGAAGGCGCCGAAGCCGGGGAGTGTGCCGGGGTCGCCCCACGGTGGGGCACCGTTCGCGGCTTCGGACTGCTGGATCTCCAGCAGCCTCGCGGCCGGAATGTCATGGAGCCGGGGAATGTCCGTCGTGGTCAGTCCCAGTAACTCCAGCGTGCGTCCGGCCCGAGCGGTGGCACCGTCGCGGGTGGGGAAGCGCAGCGGCGCAGCGCTTTCGATCGAGGCCTTGTGGAACAGCGGCGCGGCGGCCGGCATGGTGTGGACAGCCGCGGTCTTGGCGCCGCCGCCGCTCTCGCCCCAGACCATGATGTTGTCGGGGTCGCCGCCGAAGTTCTCGATGTTCTCCCTGGCCCAGCGCAGCGCGGCGAGAATGTCCAGCATCCCCTGGTTGGCCGCGTAGTCGCCGCCGGCGAGATCGCCCAGGAACAGATAGCCCAGCAGACCCAGCCGGTGGTTGGACTCGACCACCACCACGTCGTACAGCTGCGCCAGGTGGGTGCCGTCCTGCCCGGTGGCGGAGCCGGAGCCGATCATGTAGCCGCCGCCGTGGTTGTAGAACATCACCGGCCGCCGCCGATGGTCGGCGGCGGGGGTCCAGATGTTGAGGTAGAGGCAGTCCTCGGAGGGAGCCGGCATCCGGCCGTTGCCGCCAGGACCCATCTCACCGCCCGCCACCTGGAACGCCGGGTTGGGAAAGCTCACCGCGTCGCGTACGCCGGACCACCTTGTGAGCGGCTTCGGGGCCTTGAACCGGAGTTCGCCGAGCGGCGGCGTGGCATAGGGCACGCCGAGAAACTTGGCGATGCCTTCCTCACGCCTCCCGCGGACCTTGCCGTAACGGGTTGCCGCCACGACCGTGCTCCCCGCGGGCCGCGCATGCGCCGGGAAAGGCATGCTCATCGCGGCAACCACGGACAGCGAACTGCCGATCATCGCCCTGCGGTTCATTTCCGAGCCCACCATCAGACCTCCTCCTTCGGAGAGCGCAGCCGACTGCGCTCCGGACGTTTCCCTGAAGTGTTGTGAAACGTTTCAATTCATGGCCTGGATCGACGCTGACTCACCTGTCGTTCGACTTGCTGATCCGCGGTACTTCCCGCGACGCCGGAGGCGGCCGTTCACCAAACCTCGAGACGGCATGGGTAACGAAACCCAAGAGAACGGCTGCCGCGTATGAGTTTCCCCGCCTCTGGGGCCGCAGGCGAGACGTTCGCAGCATTGTCCCGCTTTGGGATCGGGTTCTACGAGTGCCCTTCATGCCCGCGGGGATGCGCTCTTCGAGCTCACGGACGCGGTAGTGGGTACGGACGGGCCGGTGAAGACGCTGGTCGAGCCTTCGCTGACGGTCGGCACCGGTGTGGGTGCGGGCCCTGTACGTGGCACTGGACCGGGACTGGGCGGAGTCGGCACGGGGTGCACCGCGCGCCGGCCTGCCGCTGCCGAAGGCAGCCGACGGGCGCATCGTGCCGGCCGCGGACGTGAGCAGCGGTCCCCCCGATGTCCCGGCCGACCAGGACCGGCTGTTCTGCCGCAGTTGCGGACAGAACACCGACGGCAAGGAGCAGTCCGTGCCGGGTCGGCCGTACTCCTTCGCCCCGCCCTGGAAACGGGCGGCGCCTTCCGGGCCGTGCCGCTGGACAGCGTGCGTCCTGGGCCCGCCGACGACGCGGCCGCCGACGGCGGGTGTTCCTCCGCCGCTTCGGCCTGGAGCACCTCCGGTTGATGAGGCGGACACCCGGCCGGACCCGCCCGAAGCCCCGCCACGCCGGCACCGTGGGCGTGGCGGGCCCGGCGGATCACCGCCGCCCACGCCCGGCCCCGCCTCGCACTCCCGCTACGCCCCCGGGCGCAGTCCGAGCACGCCGGGCGTCGGGTCGCCCTTGACCTCGCCGAAGTAGAGGGCGAAGGTCTGCTTCCAGCGCTCGACCGCGGCGCGGTCCTCCATGAAGCGGGGGAAGCCGTCCAGGTTCCCGTTCGGGTACTCCCAGATCTTCTTCAGGCCGGCAGGCGGAGTGATGTCCGTGCGGACGGACCAGCCATTGAAGGAACCGTTCTGCATCTCTGTCGACAGCTGCCAGTTGAGGAAGAGCTTGGCGGCCGTGGTGTTCTTCGCCTGCTTGAGGATCGCGGTCCGCTGCCCCCAGGACATGAACGGGACCCCGTCGTCGATCACGAACCGCACCGGGGACGACGTCGAGGGGACTGCCGACCCCGCGGTGCCGACGCCGATCGGCAGCTCTCCGCCGAAGACGGCGTCGCCCGGGGAGTTGCTGCCTCGCGCGAACCGCACGTCCTGGGCGGCGAACCTGGCCACCCAGTCCCAGCCGTACTTCCGGGCGTACAGCGTGTAGAGGTAGAGGACCGCGTCGTCGTCGTGCGGGTAGGACGAGGCGATCTTGCCCTTCCACGTGGGGTCGACCAGGTCGCGCGGGGTGAGCCGGACGCCGGAACCGACCGTGGTTGTGCTGTACATGAAGCTGAAGGCGAGCGCTCCTGTGGCCACCCACGCACCCTGCGGATCCTTGAACGCGTCGTAGACCTTCGAGAATCCGGCGGGCTTGTAGGGGAGCAGTCGGCCCTCCTTCGCCCAGCGGGGGAAGTCCTGGAGGGTCTGGAACTGGACGACGTCCGGGACGAGGGTGTCGGTGGCGAACTGGTTGTCGACGCGGACGTCGTGGTACTTGCTGTAGTCGACGATCAGGGTCAGGTCGATGTCCGGGAAGCGGGCCTTGAAGGCCGCCTTGGTGCCGTCCTGCTGGGTGGGGGTGTCGCCACCGGCGTAGACGACGAGCTTGCCGCCTTCCGCGAGCGCGGCCCGGTAGAGCTCGTCGAGCGTCCGCGTCTCCTCCCGCCCGCCCGTACTGCGGGAACCCGCGGGGGAGGCCGCGGCCGGACTCGCGTCGGCGCCGAACG
>NZ_JBSFDA010000305.1:0-5654 GCF_053593675.1 Streptomyces sp. NPDC002156
CTCGGGGTCATCTTCATCACCCACAACCCGCACCACGCCTACATGGTCGGCGACCACTTCAGCGTCCTGCGCCTGGGAACCATGGAGTTGAGCGCGGCCCGCAGCGAGGTCAGCCTCGAAGAACTCACCAACCACATGGCCGGCGGCGCCGAACTCGCGGCCCTCAAGCACGAGTTGGCCCAGGTGCGCGGCGTCGACGTCGAAGAACTCCCCGAAGTGGAGGATCTCCAGACGTCGGGCACCGCCTCCTCGGAAGGGACGAAGTCATGACGACTTCGCTCGACCGCATCCGGGTCGGCTCGGCGCCGGACTCCTGGGGTGTCTGGTTTCCCGAGGACCCGGTCCAGGTGCCGTGGGAACGGTTCCTGGACGAGGTCTCCGAGGCCGGCTACCGCTGGATCGAACTGGGCCCGTACGGCTATCTGCCGACCGACCCGGCCCGGCTGACGGACGAGATCGTCAAGCGTGACCTGAAGGTGTCGGCCGGTACCGTCTTCACCGGCCTGCACCGGGGTCCGTCCGTGTGGGAGTCGACCTGGGAGCACGTCAGCCAGGTCGCCGCGCTCACCCAGGCGATGGACGCGAAGCACCTGGTCGTCATCCCGTCGTTCTGGCGGGACGACAAGACCGCCGAGATCCTGGAGCCGGCGGAACTCACCGCCGAGCAATGGGGTCACCTCGCCCGGGGCATGGAACGACTCGGGCGAGAGGTGAAGGAGCGGTACGGGCTCGACATCGTCGTCCATCCGCACGCGGACACCCACATCGACACCGAGGCGCACGTCGAGCAGTTCCTCGACGCGACGGACTCCGACGTGGTCAATCTGTGCCTGGACACTGGGCATTACGCCTACTGCGGTGGGGACAGCGTCAAGCTGATCGAGACGTACGGTGAGCGGATCGGGTATCTGCACCTCAAGCAGGTGGATCCGGCGATCCTGGCCGACGTGGTCGAGAACGGGGTGCCGTTCGGGCCGGCCGTGCAGCGGGGGGTCATGTGTGAACCGCCTTCTGGGGTGCCGGAGTTGGGGCCTGTGTTGACTGCTGCGCAGGGGCTTGGGGTGGAACTGTTCGCGATTGTCGAGCAGGACATGTATCCGTGTGAGCCGGACAGGCCGTTGCCCATCGCTGTGCGTACGCGGCAGTTCCTTCGGTCCTGCGGGGCGTAGGTTCGGGGTTGTGCGGTTGGATGGCGGGTGCGGGGCCGGTGGGGGCTTGTCGCGCAGTTCCCCGCGCCCCTAGGTATGCCCCCGCGCCGCCTCTTCAAATGGCACCGATCTCCGTGGAACACGTCGAACGGCCCGCGCTGTCCTGCTGACAGCGCGGGCCGTTCGCTCAATCGGGGCTGCTCAGACTGTGCGTACTTCCTCGATGCGTACCGGGCGGTGCTCCTGGAGGGACAGGGTGCACGCGTCCGCGATCCAGCCCGCTTCCAGGGCCTCGGCGACCGTGCAGGGGGACGTACGCGTGCCTGCGACGACCTCTGTGAACGCTGTCAGTTCGGCGCGGTAGGCCGGGATGAAGCGGTCCATGAAGAAGTCGTGCGGGACGCCCGCCGGGAAGGTGACACCCGGCTCCACGGAGCGCAGCGGGAGCTTGTCCTCCAGGCCCACCGAGATGCTGTCCTTGAAGCCGTGCAGGTCCATGCGGACGTCGTAACCCCGGGCGTTGTGGCGGGAGTTGGAGACCACGGCGATCGTGCCGTCGTCCAGGGTGAGGATCGCGCCGGTGGTGTCGGCGTCGCCCGCCTCCTTGATGTAGTCGGCGCCCCGGTTGCCGCCGACCGCGTACACCTCGGTCACCTCGCGGCCCGTCACCCAGCGCAGGATGTCGAAGTCGTGCACCGAACAGTCCCGGAAGATGCCACCCGAAGCGGCGATGTACGCGGCCGGCGGCGGCGCCGGGTCCAGCGTGGTCGACCGGATGGAGTGGAGGAGGCCCAGCTCGCCGCTCTGTACGGCGTTGCGGGCGGCGGTGAAGCCCGCGTCGAAGCGGCGCTGGTAGCCGATCTGGATCTCGACGCCGCTGTCCTTGACGGCGTTGAGCACCGCGACGCCCTCGGCCATCGAGCGGGCCACCGGCTTCTCGCAGAACACCGGGATGCCCGCCTCGACGGCGGCGAGGATCAGGGACGGATGGGCGTCCGTCGCGGCGGCGACGACGACACCGTCGACACCGGCGGCCAGGAGGGCCTCGGGGGAGTCCGCCACCTGGGCGCCGAAGCGCTCCGCGGCGGCCTTGGCGGCCTCCGCGAACGGGTCGCTGACGACGAGGGAGTCGACGGCGTCGAGACCGGAGAGGGTCTCGGCGTGGAAGGCGCCGATGCGGCCGAGGCCGAGGATTCCGATGCGCATGGGCTGTGCTGCTCCTTGGTGAATGGGGGTGCGGGTGTCTTGCCTGGGGAGGAGAGGAAGAGGGTCAGTCCAGGCCGCCGAGGACGTTCTGGTCCCAGTCGATCACCGAACCGGTGACCACGCCCGACCGGTCGGACAGCAGGAGGACGACGAAGTCGGCGATCTCGTCCGGCTGGCCGAGCTTGCCCATGGGCAGGCGTTCGGCGGCCTGGTCGAGCCAGTCGTCGCCCGCCCCGTGGAAGGCCCGCTGGGTGGCGTCCTCGCCCTCGGTAGCCGTCCAGCCGATGTTCAGGCCGTTGATCCGGACCCGGTCCCAGCGGTGCGCGTGCGCCGCGTTGCGGGTCAGGCCGATCAGGCCGGCCTTCGCGGCGACGTACGGGGCCAGGAAGGGCTGTCCGCCGTGCGCGGAGGACGTGATGATGTTGACGACCGTACCGGGCGCCTTGCGCGCCACCATGTCCGCCACCGCCGCCTGCATGGCGAAGAACGGTGCCTTGAGGTTGATCGCGATGTGCGCGTCGAACAACTCGGGCGTGGTGTCGAGCAGCGTGCCGCGCGAGGTCAGACCGGCCGAGTTGACCAGGCAGTCGATCCGGCCGTGCGCGGCGATCACCTCGGCCACGGACGCCTTCGCCTGCTCGGCGTCCGCGAGGTCGGCCCGTACGAACATGGCCTTGCCGCCCGCCGCCGTCAGCTCCGCGACCAGCGCCTCGCCCGGCTCCGGGCGCCGCCCGGACACCGCGACGACGGCGCCCTCGCGGACGACGGCCCGGGCGATGGCCGCGCCGACGCCCTGACTGCCGCCGTTGACGAGGACGACCTTGTCCTGGAGAAGTCCCATACCGTTCGGTTCCTCAGCTCTCACGTCGTTCGGCGCCGGCCCGCAGTGCCTCGCGGAGCGCCTCGGGAGTCCACTCCTCATGCAGTGCCTGCCGCACGAGGTCCGCCTGCGAAGGCGGGGCCAGTCCGTCGACCGGCGGATCCCGGTCGAGGTTGGTGGGGAAGGGGTAGCCCTCGGCCGAGGCCGCGACGACCGCGTCCAGCCAGGCGGCGTCCACGCCCTCGGCCCTGCGGGCGAGCAGCACCGGGTAGACCGCGTTGACGGTCGCCTCCCGGTCCACGGTCTCCATGGCCCGCCCGAACGCGGAGGACACCTGGAGGAGGTTCGCCATCCGGCGGATGTCCGCGGACCGGTTGGTGCCGGCCGCGTGGAAGAGCGCCGGGTTGAAGAACACCGCGTCGCCCTTCGCCAGCGGCAGCTGCACATGATGGGCGTCGAAGTACTCGACGAACTCCGGGAGCCGCCAGGCCAGATAACCGGGCTCGTACGACTGCGAGTACGGCAGGTACAGCGTCGGCCCGGACTCGACGGGCATGTCGCAGTGGGCGACCGCGCCCTGCAGCGTCAGCACGGGGGAGAGCCGGTGGACGTGCGCCGGGAACGCCGCTGCCGCCTCGTTGGACAGGAAGCCGAGGTGGTAGTCGCGGTGCGGGCTCTGCGCGGCGCCACCCGGGTTGACCACGTTGATCTGCGAGGTGACCTGGTAGCCAGGGCCGAGCCAGGCCGTCGAGACCAGGGCGACCATGTCGTTGGCGTAGTAGTCGGCGAACGCCTCCGGCGCGCGCAGGGCCGTCTTCTCCAGGGCGTTCCACACCCGGTCGTTGGCACCCGGCTTGGCGAAGTGGTCGCCCGCGACGGTCCCGGCCGCCCGCTGCTCGGCGATGAGCGCCTCGAAGGCGGCCGTCGCCCGGTCCACGACCGACGGATCGGCGAAGGCCCGCTGCAGAACCACGATGCCGGGACCGTCGGTGAGCGCCCGGACCAGCTCCGCCAGTACCTCCCGGCGCCCGCCGGGCGTGGTGACGGCGGCCCGCAGCCGCTCACTGTCGTAGACGAGGACGTTCTGCTCGACGGCGGTCGCGTACGGGTAGTCGGCCGCGTCGGTCGTCCGCTCGACCTCGGCGCGGAAGGCGTCGAGATCGCAGTCCTGCTCGGACAGCCACGCGCGGCGTTGTGCGGCGGTGAGGGACATCGTCGTCCTTCTCTCGATCATCGAGATCGTCAACGGCGGCTGACGGTTGTCATCTGGATGCTGTCATTGTTGTCATGACAAACTCGTCAAACAACCGGCAGACGGCCATCAAAAACCCTTCAAGACGAAGCCGAGGAACGTCCCCATGGGCCACCCCTATCCGATCCGGGAGATCGCACGGCAGGCGGGCCTCAGCGAGGCCACCGTCGACCGCGTCCTGAACGGCCGGGGCGGCGTCCGCGAGAGCACTCAGCGGGAGGTACGGCAGGCCATCGCGGACCTGGACCGGCAGCGCACCCAGGTCCGGCTGGTCGGGCGTACGTTCATGATCGACATCGTGATGCAGGCGCCCGAGCGGTTCACCACCGCGGTCCGGGCCGCCCTGGAGGCCGAACTGCCCGCCCTTCACCCGGCCGTCGTACGCTCCCGCTTCCACTTCCGCGAGACCGGCCCGGTCGCGGAACTGACGGCGGCCCTCGACCGCATCGCCCGGCGTGGCTCCCAGGGCGTCATCGTCAAGGCACCGGACGTCCCCGAGATCACGGCCGCCGTCGGCCGCCTGGTGGCCGCAGGAATCCCGGTCGTCACCCTGGTGACCGACCTGCCCTCCAGCGCCCGCCTCGCGTACGTCGGCATCGACAACCGGGCCGCGGGCGCCACCGCCGCCTACCTCATGGGCCAGTGGCTCGGCGAGCGCCCCGGCAACGTCCTCACCAGCCTCAGCAGCGGCTTCTTCCGCAACGAGGAGGAGCGGGAGATGGGTTTCCGGGGCGCGATGCGGGCCCGGCACCCCGAGCGCGCCCTCGTCGAGATCACCGAGGGCCAGGGTCTGGACGCCACCCAGTACGACCTCGTCCGGGACGCCCTCGAGCGCGATCCCGGCATCCGGGCGGTCTACTCGATCGGCGGCGGCAACATCGCGACGCTACGGGCCTTCGAGGACCTGGGCCGCGAGTGCGCGGTCTTCGTCGCCCACGACCTCGACCACGACAACACCCATCTCCTGCGCGAACACCGCCTGTCCGCGGTCCTCCACCACGACCTCCGCCAGGACATGCACGAGGCATGCCGCACAGTAATGCGAGCCCACGGCGCCCTACCTCCGGCCGCCCCAACCCAGCCGTCAGCAATCCAGGTGGTCACGCCGTACAACATGCCACCACGGTGAACTGCGTCTCGCCCCCGCCGCCCCTACCCATTCCCATCCCTGGGGGCTGCGCCCCCAGACCCCCGCTACGGCCCTGAACGGGCCTTGTCCTCAAACGCC
>NZ_JBSFDA010000306.1:0-5622 GCF_053593675.1 Streptomyces sp. NPDC002156
CCGCCCCTACCCGTCCCATCCCGTTCCTGGGGGCTGCGCCCCCAGACCCCCCTTCGCGCTGAACGCGCTCGTCCTCAAACGCCGGACGGGCTGGAGGGGCCGGCCGGTGCTTGGAACTACTCAGCTGTCGCCCGTTTGATTGCCGCGTCCCGCTTTCGGACGTACCAGATGCCGATCAAGCCCAGGCCCGCCCCCGCGAGGCACGTCCAGACCCACCACTCGTGGTTGTGGTCGGCGTACCAGCCGTAGAAGGGGAGCTGGGCCAGGAAGAGGACGAACCAGAGGATCGTGCCGCCTGTGATGGTGGCGACGACGGGGCCCTCAAGGGGTGCCGGCGCCTCGTGCTTCGGTGTCCACTTCGCCATGCGGACAGCTTACGAGGCCCGATTCGTCAATCCGCACTCATATGTTCATACTGAAACGACTTGAGCCTGGCTCATTTCTTTCGTACGAAACACCAACAGAAACATGAGCGCGCATGTCCACCTCGGCCCTCGACCGCTATTTCAAGATCTCCGAGCGGGGCAGCACCCTGTCCCGGGAGGTCCGCGGCGGGTTCGCCACCTTCTTCGCGATGGCCTACATCATCGTGCTGAACCCGATCATCCTCGGCAGCGCCAAGGACATGTACGGCCATCAGCTGGACAACGGTCAGCTGGTCACCGCCACCGCCGTGACCGCCGCCTTCACCACACTGCTGATGGGCGTCGTCGGCAATGTGCCCATCGCGCTGGCGGCCGGGCTCGGGGTCAACACCGTCGTCGCGCTCCAGCTCGCACCCCGTATGTCCTGGCCGGACGCCATGGGCATGGTCGTGCTCGCGGGTTTTGTTGTGATGCTGCTTGTCGCCACCGGCTTGCGTGAGCGCGTCATGAACGCCGTGCCGCTCGGGCTGCGCAAGGGCATCTCCATCGGCATCGGGCTGTTCATCATGCTGATCGGGCTCGTGGACTCCGGGTTCGTGTCCCGGATCCCCGATGCCGCCCAGACCACCGTTCCGCTCCAGCTCGGCGCCGACGGTCATCTCGACGGCTGGCCGGTTCTCGTCTTCGTGCTGGGTGCTCTGCTCACCCTCGCGCTCATCACCCGCAAGGTGCCCGGCGCGATCCTCATCTCCATCGTCGCCATGACCGTGCTCGCCGTTGTCATCAATGCCGTCGCTTCCGTGTCCTCCTGGGGGCTCACCACCCCCAAGTGGCCCGGCAACCCGGTCGCCAGCCCCGACTTCGGACTCATCGGCAAGGTCAGTCTCTTCGGCGGGTTCGACAAGGTCGGCGTGCTGACCGGCACCCTCTTCGTGTTCACCGTGCTGCTCTCGTGCTTCTTCGATGCCATGGGCACGATCATGGGCGTCAGTGATGAGGCCAGGTTGACGGACGCGCAAGGCAACATGCCTGGCATCAACAAGGTGCTCTTCGTGGACGGTATTGCCGTTGCCGCCGGTGGCGTGAGTTCCTCTTCCGCCACCACCTGCTTCGTCGAGTCCACCGCCGGTGTCGGAGAGGGTGCGCGGACCGGGTTCGCGAACGTCGTCACGGGTGCGCTCTTCACCGTCGCGCTGTTCCTGACCCCCGTGGCGACCATGGTTCCGTCCCAGGCCGCCACCCCTGCCCTGCTCGCCGTCGGCTTCCTGATCCTGGCCGGCTCGGTCAGGGAGATCGACTGGGCCGACCACACGATCGCCATTCCGGCCTTCGTGACGATGGTGATGATGCCGTTCACCTACTCGATCACCAATGGCATCGGCATGGGCTTCATCACCTTCGTCGTGCTGCGACTGGCGGCCGGGCGGGGGCGTGACGTCCCGGTGGCCATGTACGTCGTCGCCGCCGTCTTCGGGTTCTACTACCTGATGCCCGCCCTGGGCCTCACGTGACCTCCGCTCACGTGACCCCGTAGAACCTCTCCGTCTCCTCGACCGCGGTCTGGAACCGCTCGTCGAAGTCGTCCCGGACGAGCGTCCCGACCACGTAGTCCTGGACGCTCATTCCCCTTTTCGCCGCATGGTCCCGGAGCCGGTCGAGCAGCTCCCCGTCTATCCGCAGGCTGAGCACACTGGTCCCCATGGAACGAGGGTCGCGGGCTGGTGCGGGGCGATGGGGGGCTTTTTGCGTTCGACTCACTCGTATGGGTGATGTGGAGATTCAGTGGCCCTTGTCACGGGCATCTCGGCGCGTCGCGAGTGGTCTTTAGTCAGAGTAATGAGTTATGCTAAGGAACATGCCGGACCTAACCCATGGCGACGACGCTGCCGCCGTGAACTCACTGCGCTCCGCCGTAATGCGCCTGTCGCGCCGACTCAAGCACCAGCGGGTCGACGAGTCGCTGAGCCCCACCGAGATGTCGGTGCTGGGCACCCTCGCCCGCTGCGGCTCGGCCACGCCGGGTGAGCTCGCCCGCAAGGAGCATGTGCAGCCGCCCTCGATGACCCGTATTGTCGCGTTGCTCGAGGGCAAGGGACTGGTCAGGCTGGAGCCGCACCCCGAGGACCGGCGGCAGAAGGTCGTCACCCAGACCGAGACCGCCGAGGCGATGCTCGAAGAGAGCCGCCGCAAGCGCAACGCCTGGCTGGCCGGCCTGGTCGAAGACCTCGACGAGGACGAGTGGGCCAAGCTGCGTGCCGCCGCCCCCATCCTCGAGAAGCTCGCGCATCAGTAAGCAGGACCCCAGCAGGACCCCAGCAGCCCCCCAAGCAGGACCCCGCAAGGAGGCGAACCGTTTTGAGTTCGGGACCCGGAGCAGATTCCGCCCCCGCACCAGCCACCCACGACTCCCCGCCCACCCCCACCCCCACGCCTGCCTCCACCGGACGCACCCGCAAGTCCGAGATGTTCAGCTCGCTGAAGGTCCGGAACTACCGCCTCTTCTTCCTCGGCCAGGTCGTCTCCAACACCGGCACCTGGATGCAGCGCATCGCCCAGGACTGGCTGGTCCTCAGCCTCACCGGCTCCTCGACCGCCGTGGGCATCACGACCGCGCTGCAGTTCCTGCCGATGCTGCTCTTCGGCCTGTACGGCGGTGTCCTCGTCGACCGGCTGCCCAAGCGCCCCACGCTGCTCGTCACCCAGTCGCTGATGGCCCTCACCGGCCTCGCGCTCGCCGTGCTGACCCTCTCGGGCGACGTCGAGGTCTGGCACGTCTACCTCGCTGCCTTCGCCGTCGGTCTCGCCACGGTCGTCGACAACCCGGCCCGGCAGTCCTTCGTCTCCGAGATGGTCAAGCCGGACCAGCTCCAGAACGCCGTCAGTCTCAACTCCGCGAACTTCCAGTCCGCCCGCCTCGTCGGACCCGCCGTCGCCGGTCTGCTGATCACCGGCGTCGGCACGGGCTGGGCCTTCCTCGCCAACGGGCTCTCCTTCGTCGCCCCCATCGCCGGGCTGCTGCTCATGCGCTCCCGCGAACTGAACGCCGTGGAGCGGGCGCCGCGTGCCAAGGGGCAGCTGCGCGAGGGCCTGCACTATGTCGCCGGGCGGCCCGAGCTGATCTGGCCGATCGTCCTCATCGGGTTCATCGGCACCTTCGGCTTCAACTTCCCGGTCTTCCTGTCGGCGTACGCGGACGACGTGTTCCACGCGGGCGCCGGCGCGTACAGCCTCTTCAACACGCTGATGGCGGTCGGTTCGCTCACCGGCGCCCTGCTCGCCGCCCGGCGCGGTACGGCGAAGCTGCGCGTCCTCGTCGCGGCGGCCGTGGCCTTCGGCGCGCTGGAGATCGTGGCCGCGGTGGCCCCGTCCCTGTGGCTGTTCGCGCTGCTGATGATCCCGATCGGGATCGCAGGGCTCACGGTCAACGTCACGGCGAACACCTCGGTCCAGATGGCCACCGACCCCGCCATGCGCGGCCGGGTCATGGCCCTGTTCATGATGGTCTTCATGGGCGGCTCGCCGCTGGGCGCCCCGATAGTCGGCTGGATCACGGACACCTACGGCCCCCGGGTCGGCCTCGCCTTCGGCGGCATCGTCGCGACGACCGCCGCCCTCACGATCGGCCTGGTCCTCACCCGCGTGGGCGGTCTGCGGGTGTCGGTCGTCTGGAACTCCGGACGTCCGCGCGTCCTCCTCCTCAAGCGGGAGCAGCAGCAAGAAGGCCAGCAGCAAGAAGGCCAGCAGCAAGAAGGCCAGCAGGAAGAGGAGTTGCCGGAGGCGGTCCCCTCGGCCGTGTCCGTCAGGTGATCGACCTCATGCGTTCCAGGGCCAGTTGGAAGGCCGTGGGGTTCACCTTGAGGGGTCCACTGAACGGGTAGTTGAACTCATAGACGATCAACAGCATCACGCCCACGATGAACGTCAGTGAGAAGACCACGCCCGCGTGGGCGCGCAGGCTCTCCACGCCGAAGAGGTAGACGAACCCGACGGTGACCAGGGCGCCGAGGAGCAGGGCCGTCCACAGCAGGGCGGGTACGCCGGCCGTCGCGGCCTCGTTGACGCGCTCGCGGCGGGCGTCGCCGAGCTGGGCGACGGCCTCCAGGGCACCCTCGTAACGGACCTGGTCCGCGCCCGTCGCCGGCTCCTGCGTGTTCACGAGGGAGCGGATCTCGGTGAACTGCCGCCAGGCAGCCGGGTCGTCCCGCTGCTCGGCCAGCAGCGGCCACTCGTCGTCGATCACCGTGCCGGTGTACCGCTCGACCAGGGTGCCCAGGCGGGTGCGGTCGGGCTGCGGCAGCGAGCTGCTGTACCAGGTGAGCTGGAGCAGCGCGTTGGTCTCCGTGTACGTGTTCTCGTGGGCCTGCGACCGGGTCTCCCACACACCGACGACGACCATCGCGAGGACGACGGCGTAGATCACGCCTATCTCCGCGTACACGAACCCGAGGACGTCGTTGTGGACCTTGCGCCGGGCCACCGGCACGAGCCGCGCGACCACGAAGACCGCCGCCGTCGCCATGGCCGAACCGCTCAGGAGCAGCACGATTCCGAGAAAAGGCATGCCGACGTCCCGCCCCCTGTCTTCGCCCATGTCCATGGTGCGGGTGGCTCGCCGGATGATCCATTCCCTGGAAGGGTGACGCACATGAGACTCTTCGCCGCCGTGCTGCCCCCGGAGGACGTGACCCGTGAACTCGCCGCCGAGGTGGCCGGGTTGAGGAACCTGGCCGGTGCGGACGCGCTGCGCTGGACCGGTGTGCCCGGCTGGCACTTCACGCTCGCCTTCTACGGCGAGGTCGACGAGGACGTCGTACCGGAGCTGTCGGAGCGGCTGGAGCGGGCCGCGCGCCGTACGGACCCGTTCGCGCTGGCGGTGCGCGGGGGCGGGCAGTTCGGGCACGGGCGGGCGCTGTGGGCGGGGGCTGCTGGTGAGCTGGACGTGTTGCGGCTGCTGGCCGAACGGGCGGAGGCGGCGGGTCGGAAGGCGGGTGTCGAGATGGGGGAGCACCGGCACTACAAGCCCCACCTCACCGTGGCCCGCAGCCGCGAGGCCTTCGAGGTGGGGCCGTACGTCGAGGCCCTGGACGCGTACACGAGCCGCACCTGGACGGTGGCCGAGCTGGTGCTTGTACGCAGCAATCTGCCGAAGTCGGGGGTGCGGGCTCCGGCGGTGAGAAGCAGCGCGTCGCCATCGCCCGTGCGGTCGCAGGCGATCCGCCGCTGCTCCTGGCCGACGAACCGACCGGCGCCCTCGACT
>NZ_JBSFDA010000307.1:0-5585 GCF_053593675.1 Streptomyces sp. NPDC002156
GCCAGGTCTCCGACCTGGAGATCGCGGCCAACGAGATCCTCCGGATGCGTGCCCAGCTGGAGGACATGCTGGCCAGGCACTCCACCACGCCGATCCGGATGCCGTGGCGCTGCGAGAGGCGGCCGACCACGAACAGACCCATGCGGCGGGAGACCGACACGTCCACGGTGGGCGGTGCGGCGAGCCGCTCGTTGATCGCGGCGAGGTCCTCGGGGGAGAGGCCGATGCCGGTGTCGTGGATCTCGATCAGGACGCGGCCGTCGGGCAGCGCGTGACCGGTGACCTTGACCTTGGTCTGCGGGGAGGAGAACGACGTGGCGTTCTCCAGCAGCTCGGCGAGGAGGTGCACGAGGTCGTTGACCACTCGGCCGGCGACCTCGGTGGTCGGCACGGACGACAGTTCGATGCGCTCGTACTGCTCCACCTCGGAGGCGGCGGCGCGGAGCACGTCGACCAGCGGGACCGGGCGGGTCCAGCGGCGGCCGGGCTCCTCACCGGCGAGGACGAGGAGGTTCTCGCCGTTCCGGCGCATACGGGTCGCGAGGTGGTCGAGCTTGAAGAGCGAGGAGAGCTGGTCCGGGTCGGCCTCGCGGGACTCCAGTTCGGAGATGAGCGAGAGCTGACGCTGGATGAGGCCCTGGGAGCGGCGCGAGAGGTTGGTGAACATCGCGTTGACGTTGCCCCGGAGGAGGGCCTGCTCGGCGGCGAGGCGGACGGCCTCGCGGTGCACGTCGTCGAAGGCCGCGGCCACCTGGCCGATCTCGTCCCGGGAGTGCACACCGACCGACTCGACGGAGGTGTCGACGTCCTGCGGGTCCGACTCCGACAGCTGCTTGACCAACTCGGGCAGCCGGTCCTGGGCGACCTTGGTCGCGGTGTCCTGGAGGCGGCGCAGCGAGCGGATCATGGACCGGGCGACGACGAAGGCGCCGACCAGGGAGACACCGAGGACGAGCAGGATCAGCGCACCGGAGACGATCGCTTCCTGCTCGGCCTCGTTGCGCAGTTCACGAGCCTTCTGCTCCATCTCGTTGAGCAGCGTCAGCTCGATGGTCTTCATCTGCTGGATCTTCGCCGAGTCGTCGTCGATCCAGTCCTTGTAGGAGCGCCTCTGCAGCCCCTGGATGCCGTCCCTGCTCTGCAGGATGCGCTTGGCGTAGAGGTCGGCCGCGGTGATCGTCGGGTTGCCGTCGTCGATCGGCTGGAGGAGTTCCTCGGCGCCGTCGCCGTAGATGCTCTTGAAGCTGTCCAGCTCGGATTCCTGGCTGCCGAGCGCCGAGTCGGCGTAGAGCCGGTCGTTCTCCGAGAGGTCGCCGACGGTCTTGTTGTCCTCGGGCAGTGCCGCCGCGATGACCGCGCGCTGGATGGACGCGTACTCCTTGGCCGAGGAGAACGCGGCCAGGGAGCGGGTGCGGGTGATCATCTCGGGGTTGCTGGTCGCCTCCGCCATGTCCTGGGAGAGGTCGAGCAGCTGGGTGATCAGCCGGTGGTAGGACTCGACCGTCTGCGTCGAGTTGTTCGGGTCCTCGTAGGCGTTGCTGCGGATCTCGCTGATGTCGGCCAGCTCGCTGACGAGCCCCACAAGGCTGTCGCGGACACCTTCCAGGTTGCCGTTCTTGCTGGCGGTGTCGATCTCTTCGGAGCCGTCGATGAAGTTGGCGAGGGCCCGGTCGGTCTTCTCGCGGACGCCCTTGACGCTGTAGTCGGTGGCGGGCGCGCCGTGCGCGAGGGGACCGGCCGACTGGTCGCGCTCCTCCTGGAGCGCGGCGGACAGCTCGGTCGCCTGCTTGGTGATGTCCGTCAGCAGCCGCATGTTGTCGAGCTGCTGGATGTCGTCCATGTTGTCGCTGATGCGCAGCGCACCGAGCGAGGTCGCGGCGACCACGGGGAGCGCGAGCAGCGAGACCAGACGGGTCGAGATCCGCCAGTTGCGCAGGGCTATTCGCGTACCGGGGCCGCTCGGGCCCTTGGCCGGCTTCACCGGTGGCGGGGCGGCCGCGGGGGCGCCGGTGACCGCGCCCTTGCCGCCGGGCCCGCCGGGCGCACCACTGCCGAGGCGCGTAGACCGCTCGCCGTTGTCGCCGGTCAGAGCTGCCTGGCCCGGGTTCTGGGCGTGCTGGGGGGAGGAACCGTTACCGGCTCCGTTGTGTGGCTCCGGCTCCGCCGAAGCGCTGCCATCCCTCTTGAAACGTCCCTGCACTAGCGTCGCAACCTCTGGACCAGGCGCCCTTCCGCGTGAACGGACGGACGGTGTCGGCGTATAGGGGGCGCCCTGAAATACGCCCCCCATGGTGGTCGTTGAGTAACCCGGCGCTGGTTCCCCCTTACGTGCCGCCGCTCGGCGCTGCTTCGCGCCCCCTGTGCGCCGGCTCGTATCCCGCGGCGGTCCGTGGAATTCCAGCACAGTGCCGGATCTCCAACAAGGCCAATGGGTCACGGTGTGACGACGATGACGCCTTGTGAGCACTGCGTCACGAGGCGTGCAGGGCGAACCCACGCATATGGGGCGGAATTCCACGAGTCGCATGGATAGTCATGGTGTCCAGGTCGCCATGATCAGGAGCGGAATGAGGGCTTCAGTGAAGCAATGTCCGTTTCGTAGAGGCGACTTGAAGGCCGGGATTGACCGGTTTGCCCATGGACTCGTGAGCAAACTCACACGCCGTTCAAGGGGTCTCCGTGACTTCCCCAGGGAATCGGATGTTTAGCCTGACGCTTTACAGGGATGGCAAATCCGACAACCCGCGCGCGGGTGGCGGCTCTCCGCCCCGCCGAGCGCCCGGACACGACAGGGTCGAGGACTACAACAGTGAAGACGACGACGATGTTCCACAACATCGCAAACCCGCGGCGCACGACGCTGGCCCACCTCACGGACGCCGACGAACTGACGCCCGTCGAGCAGCCGGAGCACTCCGTAGACCTCCCCACCCAGACCGCCAACCCGCGCCGCACCATCCTCATGGAAGCCCCGGTCGCGGCCTCCGTCGCCGAGTAGTACGCGCAAGTGCCGCCCCGCCGTTCAGGGCGGACCCTGTGAATGCCTGTGTGTCAAGGGCGCCTCTGCCCCTCGTACCCGCTTCCGGTCGTACGAGGGCCATGGGCGCCCTCGGCATATTGCGCGAGGCGCCTGCTCGCGGCGCGTTAGCCTGGAGCGTCAGACTCCAGCCGGACCAGCAGAGGGGCGCAGGAATCCCGTGCGCATCGCCAGATTCTCCATCGACGGGAACGTCGCCTTCGGCGCGGTCGAGGGCGACAAGCCGGACGAACTAGTCCTGGACATCATCAAGGGCATCCCGTTCGCCGAATTCGAACTCTCCGGCACGAAGGTCCCCCTCGACAAGGTCCGGCTGCTGCCGCCGGTGCTCCCCAACAAGGTCGTCGCCTACGGCCGCAACTACGCGGAGCACGCGAAGGAAATGGGCAACGAGGTGCCCGACGCCCCGTTCGCCTTCTTCAAGCCGTCCACCTCGGTGATCGGCTCCGGCGACGACATCCAGTACCCCTCCTTCACCGAGGAACTGCACCACGAGGCCGAACTAGCCGTGGTCATAGGCCGGATGTGCCGCGAGGTCCCGCGCGAGCGCGTCAAGGACGTCATCCTCGGCTACACCTGCGCCAACGACATCACCGCGCGGGACGTCCAGAAGCGCGAGAAGCAGTGGGCGCGGGCGAAGGGCTTCGACACCAGCTGCCCCCTCGGCCCCTGGATCGAGACGGACCTCGACCCGTCCGACCTGACGATCCAGCTCACGGTCAACGGCCAACAGCGCCAACTCGGCCGCACCAGCGAGATGATCCACTCGATCGAGGACCTGATCGTCAACATCACCGAGGCCATGACGCTGCTCCCCGGCGACGTGATCCTCACGGGCACCCCGGCAGGCGTCGGACCGCTCACCGTCGGCGACGAGGTCGCCGTCACCATCGAAGGCATCGGCACTCTCACCAACAAGGTTGTCAAGCGTGGCTAGCGCACCCGCCCCCGCCGTCCGAGTACGGTTCTGCCCGTCGCCCACCGGTAACCCCCATGTGGGCCTGGTCCGTACGGCCCTGTTCAACTGGGCGTACGCCCGCCACACCGGCGGCACGTTCGTCTTCCGCATCGAGGACACCGACGCCGCCCGCGACTCCGAGGAGTCGTACGAGCAGCTGCTGTCCTCGCTGCGCTGGCTGGGCTTCGACTGGGACGAGGGCCCCGAGATCGACGGCCCGCACGCGCCGTACCGCCAGTCGCAGCGCATGGACACCTACAAGGACGTGGCGGCCAAGCTCCTGGAAGCGGGCCACGCGTACTACTGCTACTGCTCCACGGAGGAGCTGGACACCCGCCGCGACGCCGCCCGCGCGGCCGGCCGGCCCTCCGGCTACGACGGCCACTGCCGCGCCCTGACCGACGAGCAGGTGTCCGCGTACACCGCCGAGGGCCGCACGCCCATCGTCCGCTTCCGGATGCCCGACGAGACGATCACCTTCACGGACCTGGTCCGCGGCGAACTGACGTTCACCCCGGAGAACGTCCCGGACTACGGGATCGTACGAGCCAACGGCGCGCCCCTGTACACGCTGGTCAACCCGGTCGACGACGCGCTGATGGAGATCACGCACGTCCTGCGGGGCGAGGACCTCCTGTCGTCGACCCCGCGCCAGATCGCCCTGTACAAGGCGCTGATCGAACTCGGCATCGCGAAGCAGATCCCCTCCTTCGGGCACCTGCCGTACGTGATGGGCGAGGGCAACAAGAAGCTCTCGAAGCGCGACCCGGAGTCGAGCCTGAACCTCTACCGGGAGCGCGGCTTCCTCCCCGAGGGATTGCTCAACTACCTCTCCCTGCTCGGCTGGTCGCTCTCGGCGGACCAGGACGTCTTCTCGATCGACGAGATGGTCGCCGCCTTCGACGTGTCGGACGTGAACCCCAACCCGGCCCGCTTCGACCTGAAGAAGTGCGAGGCGATCAACGCCGACCACATCCGGCTGCTGGACGTGAAGGACTTCACGGAGCGCTGCGCACCCTGGCTCCAGGCGCCCTTCGCGCCCTGGTCGCCGGAGGCCTTCGACGAGGCGAAGTGGCAGGCGATCGCCCCGCACGCCCAGACCCGCCTCAAGGTCCTCTCGGAGATCACGGACAACGTCGACTTCCTGTTCCTGCCCGAGCCGGCCACCGACGAGGCGTCCTGGACGAAGGCGATGAAGGAGGGCAGCGACGCCCTCCTGATCACGGCGCGGGAGAAGCTGGAGGCGGCCGACTGGACGTCCCCCGAGTCCCTGAAGGAGGCCGTCCTGGCCGCCGGCGAGGCCCACGGCCTCAAGCTCGGCAAGGCCCAGGCCCCGGTCCGCGTAGCCGTCACCGGCCGCACGATCGGCCTGCCCCTCTTCGAGTCCCTCGAAGTCCTGGGCAAGGAGAAGACGCTGACCCGCATCGACGCGGCACTGGCGAGGCTGGCTGCGTAACACCCAGGCATACGCGAGGGGCGGCACCCGGAAGTTCCGGGTGCCGCCCCCCCCAAGTGCGGTTGACAACCCCGCCGTCTACTCGATAAGCTTAGTTAAAAACTGACAACGGAAGATAACACAGGAGAAAAACA
>NZ_JBSFDA010000308.1:0-5563 GCF_053593675.1 Streptomyces sp. NPDC002156
TGTCGGAGGGCGCGGGGTCCGAGGGTGTCGCCGACGTGCTGTAGCTCGGGGTCTCCGAGGGGGTCTCCGTGACGGCCGGCGGCTCGCTCGGCGTGCGCCAGTGGTCGGTCCAGGCCGTGCCGCCCCACCAGCGCTCCGTGTGCGGGGCGGCCGGGTCGCGATACCAGCCGGGCGGTGGCGTCGTGCTCATTCCGGCACTGTAGGGGCGCACCCCTAGCCGACGTACGGCTGTTGCCCTACACGGGAGTGACGTACGCGCCCGCGATGCCGCCGTCCACCAGGAAGTCGGTGGCGTTGACGAAGGACGAGTCGTCGCTGGCCAGGAAGGCGACGGCGGCGGCGATCTCGTCGGCCTCGGCGAAGCGGCCGACCGGGATGTGGACGAGCCTGCGGGCGGCGCGCTCGGGGTCCTTGGCGAACAGCTCCTGGAGGAGCGGGGTGTTGACCGGGCCGGGGCAGAGGGCGTTGACGCGGATGCCCTCGCGGGCGAACTGGACGCCCAGTTCACGGGTCATGGCGAGGACGCCGCCCTTGGAGGCCGTGTACGAGATCTGGGAGGTGGCGGCGCCCATCCTGGCCACGAACGACGCCGTGTTGATGATCGAGCCCTTGCCCTGGCGCCGCATGTAGGGGATCGCGGCCTTGCAGCACAGGAAGACGGAGGTGAGGTTGACCTCCTGGACGCGCTTCCATGCCTCCAGCCCTGTCTCCAGGATGGAGTCGTCGTCGGGCGGCGAGATACCGGCGTTGTTGAACGCGATGTCGACGCTGCCGTAGGTGTCGTACGCCGTCTTGAAGAGCGCCTCGACCTGCTCGGGGTCGGTGACGTCGACCTTGACGAAGATCCCGCCGATCTCCTCGGCGGCGGCCTTGCCGCGCGTCTCGTCGACGTCGCCGCAGACGACGTGGGCGCCCTCGGAGGCGAGCCTGCGCGCGGTGGCGAGGCCGATGCCGCTGCCGGCACCGGTGATGACGGCGGTACGGCCGACGAGACGCCTGCAAATGCTCTCTGCGGTCACTGTGTGGGGCCTTCCGTGCTGATGAAGACGTTCTTGGTCTCGGTGAAGGCGATGAGGGCGTCCGGGCCCAGCTCGCGGCCGATCCCGGACTGCTTGAAGCCGCCGAAGGGGGTCCAATAGCGCACGCTGGAGTGCGAGTTGACCGACAGGTTGCCCGCCCTGACGGCCTGCGAGACGCGCAGGGCGCGGCCGACGTCCCGGGTCCAGATGGAGCCGGAGAGGCCGTAGTCCGTGCCGTTGGCCAGCTGGATCGCCTCCGCCTCGTCCTCGAAGGGCAGGACGACGGCGACGGGGCCGAAGACCTCCTCGACGGCCACGCGCGCGTGCGGGTCGACGTCGGTGAGGACGGTCGGCGGGAACCAGAAGCCGGGGCCTGCGGGCGCCTCGCCCCGGATGCCGGCCAGGTCGTCGGTGACGTACCCGCGTACGCGGTCCAGTTGGGCCCTGGAGATCAGCGGGCCCATCTGGGTCTTCTCGTCGGCCGGGTCGCCGACGAGGACGGATTCGACGGCGGGGGCGAGGAGTTCGAGGAAGCGGTCGTACACGGAGCGCTGGACGAGGATGCGGGTGCGGGCGCAGCAGTCCTGGCCGGAGTTGTCGAGGAAGGACATGGGGGCGGCGGCCGCGGCGGCCTCGATGTCCGCGTCGGCGAAGACGATGTTGGGGCTCTTGCCGCCGAGTTCGAGGGTGACGCGCTTGAGGAGCGCCGAGCCCTTCGCCAGCACCTGCTTGCCCACGCCGGTCGACCCGGTGAAGACGATCTTCGCGACGCCCGGGTGTTCGACGAGCGCGTTGCCCGCGACCGGGCCGTGGCCGGGCAGCACCTGGAACAGGCCCTCGGGAAGCCCTGCCTCCAGGGCGAGTTCGGCGAGGCGGAGTGCGGTCAGCGGGGTCGTCTCGGCGGGCTTGAGGATGACCGCGTTGCCCGCGGCGAGCGCGGGTGCCGTGCCCCAAGCGGCAATGGGCATAGGGAAGTTCCAGGGCGCGATGACCCCGACGACGCCGAGCGGTTCGAGGATGGTGATGTCGAGGCCGCCGGCGACCGGGATCTGGCGGCCCGTCAGCCGCTCGACACCCCCCGCCGCGTAGTCGAGGAGATCGCGGACGTTGCCGGCCTCCCAGCGCGCGTTGCCGATGACGTGTCCGGCCTCGCGCACCTCCAACTGGGCCAGTTCTTCGAGGTGTTCGTCGACGGTGGCCGCGAAGCGGCGCAGCAGCCGGGCGCGGTCGCCGGGCGCGAGGGCCGCCCAGCGGGCCTGGGCGTGCGTGGCGCGTACGACGGCCGCGTCGACGTCCTCGCGGGTGGCGGCGGGGACGGTGGCGACGACGTCCTCGGTGGCGGGATTGAGAACGCGCAGCTCACCCTCGTACACAGGCTGATGCTCGTGTTGGTTTTCGTGCTCGTACGGCAAGGAAGGACCTCTCACAGGCGTTCGAAGGAGCGGCGCAGCTCCCAGTCGGTCACCGCGGCGTCGAAGGCGTCGAGTTCGACGCGGGCCATGTTGCGGTAGTGGGCGACCACCTCGTCGCCGAAGGCGGCCTTGGCGACGGGGCTGTTCTCCCACAGCTCGGCGGCCTCGCGCAGGGTGGTGGGGACATGGGCGTAGTCGGCGGTGTACGCGTTCCCGGCGCACGCCTCGGGCAGTTCGAGCTTCTGCTCGATGCCGTGGAGCCCGGCGGCGATGAGCCCGGCGACGGCGAGGTACGGGTTGACGTCACCGCCGGGCAGCCGGTTCTCGAACCGCATGGACCGCCCGTGGCCGACGACCCGCAGCGCGCAGGTGCGGTTGTCGTAGCCCCAGGCGACGGCGGTCGGCGCGAAGGAACCGGGCTGGAATCTCTTGTACGAGTTGATGTTGGGCGCGTAGAGGAGCGAGAAGTCGCGGAGCGCGGCGAGCTGCCCGGCGAGGAAGTACCGCATGACCTCGGACATGCCACCGGGATCGGCGCCCGTACCGGCCATGACGTTGGAGCCGTCCGAGTCGGCGAGCGAGAGATGGATATGACAGGAGTTGCCCTCGCGCTCGTTGTACTTGGCCATGAAGGTGAGCGAGTAGCCCTCCTGGCTGGCGATCTCCTTGGCGCCGGTCTTGTAGACGGCGTGCTGGTCGCAGGTGACGAGGGCGTCGTCGTACTTGAAGGCGATCTCGTGCTGGCCCGGATTGCACTCGCCCTTGGCGGACTCGACGATCAGCCCGGCGCCCGTCATCTCGTTCCGGATGCGGCGCAGCAGTGGCTCGATACGGCCGGTGCCGAGCACGGAGTAGTCGATGTTGTACTGATTCGCAGGGGTCAGGTCGCGGTAGTGGGCGTCCCAGGCCTGCTCGTAGGTGTCCTTGAAGACGATGAACTCCAGCTCGGTACCGACCTTCGCGGTGAACCCGTGCTCGGCGAGCCGTTCCAGCTGACGGCGGAGGATCTGGCGGGGTGCGGCGACGACCGGGGAGCCGTCGTTCCAGGCGAGGTCGGCGACGAGGAAGGCCGTACCGGCGTTCCAGGGCAGACGGCGGAGCGTGGACAGATCGGGATGCATGGCGAAGTCGCCGTACCCCCGCTCCCAGGAGGACATCTCATAGCCATCGACGGTGTTCATCTCGGTGTCGACGGCGAGGAGGTAGTTGCAGCCCTCGGTGCCGTGCTCCAGGACGTCGTCGAGGAAGAACCGGGCGGCGAACCGCTTGCCCTGGAGCCGCCCTTGCATGTCGGGGAAGGCCAGGACGACAGTGTCGATCTCACCGCTCGCGACGAGGGCGTGCAGCTCATCGACGCTCAGCGGGGGTGTGCGGTCTGCCACGGGAAAGCTCCTTCGGCTTCTGCGCGTTTTTTCAGCCGGGCCGGAAGCCATAAGGTATTGCGGAGAACCATTGCTTGGGAAGGGGGCACGGCCAGATGGCGCTGGACGCTGAGGGCGGCCTGGAGGACCGGTTGACGCCGGTGCTGCGGCCTGTGCGGGCGGGCAACGGTTTCGAGGAGGCACTGGAACAGATTCTGCAGGTCGTACGGCTGGGCCTGGTACCGGGCGGCGAGCGGCTGCCGGCCGAGCGGGAGCTCGCGGAGCGGCTCGGGATCAGCCGGGTGACGCTGCGCGAGGTGCTGAAGGTGCTCCAGGACCAGGGGCTGGTGGAGTCGCGGCGCGGCCGGTACGGCGGAACGTTCGTGCTGCCGCGCGGCGACGCGGGCGCGGGCGGCGAGGACGAGCTGCGGCGGCGGATCAGCGCGGTCGACATCGAGGACGTGCTGCGCTTCCGGGAGGTGCTGGAGGTGGGCGCGGCGGGCCTGTGCGCGCAGCACGGCCTGTCGGGCGAGCAGGCCGGTCGGCTGCGGGAGGCGCTGGCCCGTACCCAGGACGCGCCCCTCTCCGACTACCGCCGCTTGGACACACTCCTCCACCTCACCCTGGCCGAGCTGTGCGGCTCCCCGACGCTGACCTCGCAGTACGCGGCGGTACGGGCGACGGTGAACGACCTGCTCGACTGCATCCCGCTGCTGGTACGCAACCTGGAGCACTCGCAGCGCCAGCACGCGGCGCTGGTGGACGCGGTGCTCGACGGGGACGCGGACGGGGCCCGGGAGATGATGCGGGAGCACTGCTCGGGGACGGCGGCGCTGTTGCGGGGGTTCTTGGCGTAAGGGCGCGAAGGCTGTTCGGCGGGTGAGACGCGGGTTGCCTCATGGGGCGAGGGTCGGCAAAGGTATGGGCGTACGCCATTGGACGCCCCGTTGGATGCCCCATCGGAGGCCCCTTCGGATGTCAGGGAGGCCCTCGTGACGACCGCCGGACGACGACCGCTGATCGGCGTCAGCACCTACCTGGAGTCCGGCGCGCGCTGGGGTGCGTGGGAGCTGCCCGCGGCGCTGCTGCCGGCCGGGTATCCGCGGCTCGTGCAGCGGGCCGGGGGCATCGCCGCGATGCTGCCGCCGGACGATCCGGCACATGCCGCCGCGACGGTCGCCCGGCTCGACGGGGTCGTGATCGCGGGCGGTCCGGACGTCGATCCGGCCCGGTACGGAGTGGATCGCGACCCGCGGACGGGCCCGCCGGCCGAAGCGCGGGACGCGTGGGAACTGGCGCTGATCGAGGCCGCGTTGGCGTCCGGGACGCCGCTGCTGGGGATCTGCCGGGGCATGCAGCTGCTGAACGTCGCCCTGGGCGGCACGCTGGTGCAGCACATCGACGGGCACGCGGTGACCCCGGGGGTCTTCGGCGAGCACACCGTGAAGCCGGTGCCGGGGACGCGGTACGCGGAGGCGGTACCGGAGGCGACGTCGGTCCCGACGTTCCACCACCAGGCGGTGGACCGTCTGGGGAGGGGGCTGGTGGCGTCGGCGTACGCGGAGGACGGGACGGTGGAGGCGGTGGAACCGGGGGGTGGGGGTGCCGGTTCCGGGTGGGTGTTGGGGGTGCAGTGGCATCCGGAGATGGGGGAGGACTTGCGGGTGATGGGGGCGTTGGTGGCGGCGGTGGGGTAGGGCGAACCCCCGCTCCGGCCCTGAACGGGCCTTGTCCTCAAAGGCACGATGATCGAGCTGCCGCGCGCCGCTCT
>NZ_JBSFDA010000309.1:0-5530 GCF_053593675.1 Streptomyces sp. NPDC002156
CGTCCTGGTTGAGAGGGGTCCGGCCGCGTACCGGGTCCTGGTACCTGAGCCGGTCCAGCACCTGCTGCAGGTGGGTGGGAAGGTCGCGCTGAACGTGCTCGTCCTCAAGCGCCGGACGGGTTGGATGGTGCGGGTGGGCTGGGAGTGTTCGGGGCCGGGAGGTAGGGGGACGTTGACGGGAGGCCCAGGTCTGACGGGAGTAGGGAAGCCACCCAGCAGTCTCGGCGTACTCCCTTGTTGTTGATGGCTGAGCGGAGGGTGCCTTCGATCGTGAAGCCTGCTCGTTCTGCTGCTGCTCGGGATGGGGTGTTGCCCACCTCCGCTCGCCATTCCACTCGGTCCACCGAGAGGTGGGTGAAGGCCCAGTGGGAGGCTTTGGTTGTGGCTTCTGTGATGTAGCCGTTGCCTCGGTGGGTCTTGGTGGCCCAGAAGCCGATCTCGGCCACTCCCAGGGAGCGCATCGTCAGGGCGAGCATGCCCACCAGCTCCTCCCCTTCGGGGAGGAAGACGCCGAACGTGAACATCGAGCCGTCCGCCCAGCCGTCGGGCACCAGCTGGGTGGTGAAGCTGTGGGCGTGCTCGGGGAGGTAGGGCGACGGGATCGTCGTCCAGCGCTGGATGTCGGCGTCCTGCACCGCGGCGTACACGGCGTCCGTGTCGAGTGGGCCGACCGTGCGCAGGAGCAGGCGGGCCGTGGTCAGCGTGACGGGGTCCATCGGCCGATTCTGCTCGGGGCGGGATGAGGGCGCCATCCCTTTCGCTGAGCGTGAGTTCGTGATCACAATTCGTGCAATTCGTGGGTCGGGCGCGGCACCATCCGTGACTCCCGGCCGTTCTCCTTATGGCTGTCCCACTGGCAGGCCTCCCGGCTTGGCGGGGTCCTCGCATACGATGGCCGTTGCTCAGTTAAGACAATGGAAACCGACCGTCCAAGGCCCGACCGGCAAGGAGACCAACCCCCGTGTCCGTCCTCTCGAAGATCATGCGTGCAGGCGAAGGCAAAATCCTGCGCAAGCTGCACCGCATCGCGGACCAGGTCAACTCCATCGAAGAGGACTTTGTCGACCTCTCCGACGCCGAGCTGCGGGCCCTCACCGATGAGTACAAGCAGCGGTACGCCGACGGTGAGAGTCTGGACGACCTGTTGCCCGAGGCTTTCGCCACCGTGCGCGAGGCCGCCAAGCGTGCCCTCGGCCAGCGTCACTACGACGTGCAGATCATGGGTGGCGCAGCCCTCCACCTCGGCTATGTCGCCGAGATGAAGACCGGTGAGGGCAAGACCCTGGTCGGCACCCTGCCCACGTATCTGAACGCCCTCTCCGGGGACGGCGTTCACCTCATCACGGTCAACGACTACCTGGCCGAGCGTGACTCCGAGATGATGGGTCGCGTCCACAAGTTCCTGGGGCTGACCGTCGGCTGCATCCTCGCCAACATGACGCCGGCCCAGCGGCGCGAGCAGTACAACTGCGACATCACGTACGGCACGAACAACGAGTTCGGGTTCGACTACCTGCGCGACAACATGGCGTGGTCCAAGGACGAACTCGTCCAGCGCGGCCACAACTTCGCCGTGGTCGACGAGGTCGACTCGATCCTCATCGACGAGGCCCGTACGCCGCTGATCATCTCCGGCCCGGCCGACCAGGCCACCAAGTGGTACGGCGACTTCGCCAAGCTGGTCACGCGCCTCAAGCGCGGCGAGACGGGCAACCCCCTCAAGGGCATCGAGGAGACCGGCGACTACGACGTCGACGAGAAGAAGCGCACGGTCGCCATCCACGAGTCGGGTGTCGCCAAGGTCGAGGACTGGCTGGGCATCGACAACCTGTACGAGTCGGTGAACACGCCGCTGGTGGGCTACCTGAACAACGCCATCAAGGCCAAGGAGCTCTTCAAGAACGACAAGGACTACGTCGTCATCGACGGCGAAGTCATGATCGTCGACGAGCACACCGGCCGTATCCTCGCTGGCCGTCGCTACAACGAGGGCATGCACCAGGCGATCGAGGCGAAGGAAGGGGTGGACATCAAGGACGAGAACCAGACCCTTGCGACCATCACTCTCCAGAACTTCTTCCGTCTTTACGACAAGCTTTCCGGTATGACCGGTACGGCCATGACCGAGGCCGCCGAGTTCCACCAGATCTACAAGCTCGGTGTCGTCCCGATCCCGACCAACCGTGACATGGTCCGCAAGGACCAGTCCGACCTGATCTACCGCACCGAGGTCGCGAAGTTCGAGGCGGTCGTCGACGACATCGCCGAGAAGCACGAGAAGGGTCAGCCGATCCTCGTCGGCACGACCTCCGTGGAGAAGTCCGAGTACCTCTCGCAGCAGCTCTCGAAGCGCGGCATCCAGCACGAAGTGCTGAACGCCAAGCAGCACGACCGGGAGGCGACCATCGTCGCCCAGGCCGGCCGCAAGGGCGCCGTCACGGTCGCCACGAACATGGCCGGCCGTGGTACGGACATCAAGCTCGGCGGCAACCCCGACGACCTCGCCGAGGCGGAGCTGCGCCAGCGCGGCCTCGACCCCGAGGAGCACATCGAGGAGTGGGCCGCGGCCCTGCCGGCCGCCCTGGAGCGGGCCGAGAAGGCCGTCAAGACCGAGTTCGAAGAGGTCAAGGACCTCGGCGGGCTCTACGTCCTCGGCACCGAGCGGCACGAGTCCCGGCGGATCGACAACCAGCTGCGCGGTCGTTCCGGACGTCAGGGCGACCCCGGCGAGTCGCGGTTCTACCTCTCCCTCGGCGACGACCTCATGCGGCTGTTCAAGGCCCAGATGGTCGAGCGCGTCATGTCGATGGCGAACGTTCCGGACGACGTACCGATCGAGAACAAGATGGTCACCCGGGCCATCGCCTCCGCCCAGTCGCAGGTCGAGACGCAGAACTTCGAGACCCGCAAGAACGTCCTCAAGTACGACGAGGTCCTCAACCGGCAGCGTGAGGTCATCTACGGCGAGCGTCGCCGCGTCCTGGAGGGTGAGGACCTGCACGAGCAGGTCCAGCACTTCATGGACGACACCATCGACGCGTACATCGGCGCGGAGACCGCCGAGGGCTTCGCCGAGGAGTGGGACCTGGACCGGCTGTGGGGCGCTTTCAAGCAGCTCTACCCGGTGAAGGTCACCGTCGACGAGTTGGAGGAGGCGGCGGGCGACCGGGCCGGGCTGACCGCCGAGTTCATCTCCGAGTCGATCAAGGACGACATCCACGACCAGTACGCGTCGCGCGAGGAGCAGCTCGGCTCCGAGATCATGCGTGAGCTGGAGCGCCGGGTCGTGCTGTCGGTCCTCGACCGCAAGTGGCGCGAGCACCTCTACGAGATGGACTACCTCCAGGAGGGCATCGGCCTGCGCGCCATGGCGCAGAAGGACCCGCTGGTCGAGTACCAGCGCGAGGGCTTCGACATGTTCACCGCCATGATGGAGGGCATCAAGGAGGAGTCCGTCGGCTACCTGTTCAACCTGGAGGTCCAGGTCGAGCAGCAGGTCGAGGAGGTCCCGGTCGCGGACGCCAAGCCGTCGCTGGACAAGGGCGTGGAGGACTCGGTGCCCGCGCAGGCGAGTGCCGGTTCCCGGCCGGAGATCCGCGCCAAGGGGCTCGACGCTCCGCAGCGGCGGGACCGGCTCCACTTCTCCGCGCCGACCGTGGACGGCGAGGGCGGCGTCGTCGAGGGCGACCTGGTCGGCGACGACGACGAGGTGCGGTCCGAGGCGGACGGGCTCACGCGCGCGGAGCGGCGTAAGCAGCAGCGGAGTGGGCGGCGGCGCAAGAAGTAAGTAACCAACGTATTTGGCAGTCGCTGTGTGAAGGGCCGGGCATCCGAGGAGGGTGGCCGGCCCTTCTGCCTTGTGTGCGGGAGGGCGGGCGGGGCTCAGTCGTCCGTGTGTGGCCTTCGGGGGCCGCCCAGTTCCACCGCCGTGCAGCGCCAGCGGAAGTCGTGGCCCAGTTCCAGGCGGAAGGCCATCGCGCGGAGCTGGTCGCCGGCGCCGATGCGGGCGAAGGCCTCCAGGGCGCCCTGGCTGGGTTCGTAGTAGCCGACGTCGCGGACCACGGGGCGGGTGCCGCGGGTGCGCAGGGGGCCGCGTTCCGCGAGCCAGGCCAGTTCGTCGTAGGCGCGGCCCACGGTGTGGCGGAGCATGCTGTGGACGGGGCGTTCGCCGCTCAGGACGGCCAGGAGGCGGTCGGCGAAGAGGTCGGTGGGGCGGGGCTGCGGGAGGGGTGCCTGGCGGGGCTGGAGGGGGCGCTGGGGCGTTGTCCTGTGCTGTCCCTGGGCGGGGACCCGGGGTTCGGGGCGGGTTTCGGTGCTGGGCGTGGTGGTTTCGAGGACGGGCGTACGAGGGGTGCCTCCGCCCGGGGTGGTGCGGTGTGGGGCGCTGCCGGGGCGGCGGGTGTCCCGGCGTACCGGCGGGCGGGACGGGGTGCGGCGAACCGTCCTTGTCATCACCTTGTTCATGGAATGTCCCCGTTTCTTGGGGCCCGGGTGGGTACCGGGCGGTAACTTTCTGGTGGGGATCTTGTACGGGGACGGATCCGCCGGGCGCAAGGAGAGACGGGGTGCGGATCGGGGGGTCCGGGGGTTCACTTATCCGAGTGGTTCTGGATGGGGAAACTGCTGGTGGGGGAGATGGTGGGGGTGAATTTCGGGGAGTCGGGTGGACGCCAGGAGAGGCTTGGGCGGGGACTCGAAAGGGGACGCCTCGACGTATCCTGAGGGTCTTCCCGGGGTGTGCGGGCGGTCGTGCGGGTGGGCTTTCGAGGGTGCCGTGTTGGTTGCCCTCGTCGCTCCTGCGGCGATCTTTGGTCGTGCGGTTCCGGTTGCCTGTTCCGGTCTCGAAACGCCTACTACGAAAGCGGTCAGTCATGCGCGTCTACGTCCCTCTGACCCTCCCTGGCCTTGCCGAGGCGTACAAGACGGGTGAGTTGGGGGCGGGGCCGTTCGTCGCGTACGCCGTCACGCCCGCGTTGCGTGAGTGGTATCTGTCCGACGGCATCGAGGAGCTGGAGTACGCGGCGTTGAATCGGGCCGCGCTCGCTTCTCTGCGGTTGCTTGCGATGGAGCCGGGGGTGGTGCGGCGGCGGGTGGTCGTCGCCCTTGATGTCGCGGACGGGGTGGCTGTGGCCGACCCCGATCGTGGGCTTGATCCCGGGGCGTTGGGTGAGGTGCGGGTCGGTGGGGCTGTTTCCTTGGGGAAGGCTGCGGCTGTGCATGTCGATTCCGGGGAGGCGGAGGGGGATGTTGCTGCGGCTGCGGATGCGTTGGGGGCTGCGGATCGGGGGGATGACGATGCGCAGTTCGTCGTGGACGGGGCTGAGGATCATGAGCTGCTTTGGTATGCCACGCAGGAGATTCCTAACCTGGTGGGGTTGTTGGGGTGAGGTGTGAGGGGGTGGGGGGGGGGTTTTTCGCCCCCGCCGCCCCAACCCCTCCCATCCCGGGCGGGGGGAGGGCCCCCCCCCACCCCCCCCGAACCCACACAACCACCACCGCACACAAGCACACAACCACCCCCAGAAACAAG
>NZ_JBSFDA010000310.1:0-5473 GCF_053593675.1 Streptomyces sp. NPDC002156
CGACTCTCCGCCAGGCCACATAGACCCGTTCGAGCGTCGACTGGACCAGGTCCTCCGCGGCGTGCTGCTCCCCCGTGAGGAGAAATGCCGTACGCATCAGCCGTGGCCAGCGGCCGACGACGAAGCTCTGGAACTCCTCGTCCCGAGCCGCTTTCCGATCCCGTTCCCCCATGAGCACCTCCTAGATGTTCAAAGGAGTCCACGAACCGCCCGAACCGTTGCCCCGATCCCAAAGAACTTTCCGGCGGGAACGTGACGGAGAGTCAGACACCCATGGTCAGGTCAAAAATTAGTTAGTACGCCAAAACATCGGAATAGTTGCCCAGGCACACAGGTTCATGTCACACGTACCCCCGTCCCCACGGCGAAACGCCACGATCAGCCTGCCTGGAGGCCCCACCCCATGACGCACACGACGACCGACCGGCCCACCGGGGATACCGGTGGCACCGGCAGAACGGGCGGGGCCATAGTCCCGGTGCTCGCCTTCGCGGGCATTGTTGTCGCGGTCATGCAGACCCTGCTCGTCCCCGTCATCAAGGACCTGCCCCAGCTGCTGAGCACCTCGCCCAGCAACGCCACCTGGGTGCTGACCTCGACACTCCTCTCCGGAGCCGTGGCCACGCCGATCATGGGCCGGCTCGGTGACCTGTACGGCAAGCGGCGCCTGCTGATCGCCAGCCTCTCCGTGATGGTGGTCGGCGCCCTCGTCAGCGCGCTCACCAGCGACCTGCTGACCATGATCGCCGGACGTGCGCTCCAGGGCTTCGCCATGGGCGCCATCCCCCTCGGCATCGGTCTGATGCGCGACATGCTGCCCCGCGAGAAGCTCCCCTCGGCGATGGCCCTGATGAGTTCCTCCATCGGCGTCGGCGGCGGCCTCGCGCTCCCCCTCGCCGCCCTGATCGCCCAGCACTCCGACTGGCACGCCCTCTTCTACGGCGCCGCCGCCCTCGGTGCCTTCGCCATCGCCCTCACCCTGTTCGTCGTACCGGAATCTCGGATGCGCGCGGAGGGCACCTTCGACGTGCTCGGCGCCATCGGACTCTCCGTCGGCCTCGTCCTCTTCCTCCTCCCGATCACCAAGGGCAGCGACTGGGGCTGGACCTCCCCCACCACACTCGGCCTGTTCGGCGCGTCCGCCCTCGTACTCCTCCTGTGGGGCGTACTGGAGCTGCGCCTGAAGGCCCCGCTGGTGGACCTGCGGACCACCGCCCGGCCCGCTGTCCTCTTCACCAACCTTGCCTCGATCATGGTCGGCGTCTCCTTCTACGTCGTCTCGCTCGTCCTGCCCCAGCTCCTCCAGCTGCCCACCGCCACCGGCTACGGCCTCGGCCAGTCGATGGTCATGGCGGGCCTGATCGTGGCCCCGCTCGGCCTGACGATGATGTTCACGGCCCCTGTCTATGCCCGGTTGTCCGCCAAGTACGGGCCCAAGGTCACCCTGATCCTCGGCCTGCTGATCATCGGCATCGGCTACGGCGCCGGCCTCGGCCTGATGAGCGCGGCCTGGCAGTCCCTCGTCATCGCGGTGGTCCTGGGCGCCGGCATCGGGCTCGCCTACTCCTCCCTTCCTGCCCTGATCGTCGGGGCGGTCCCGGCCTCCGAGACCGGCGCGGCGAACGGGCTCAACACCCTGATGCGGTCCATCGGTACGTCCGTGTCGAGCGCCGTCATCGGCATGGTGCTCGCCAACACCGCGAACCATGTGGGGGGCGTCGCGATCCCGACCATGCACGGTTTCCGGGTGTCGTTCCTGATCGCCACGGGGGCTGTGACTGTCGGGCTGGTGCTGGCGCTGTTCCTGCCGGGGCGGCGGCCGGACAGTGGGCTCCAGCTGCGGGCGAGCAGTAAGGACGACGCCTCGGTCGGCTCCGGGTTCCGTGGGCGGGTTCTGGGGACTGACGGGGTTCCGGTCTCGCGGGCCAAGGTCACGTTGATCGATCGGCGTGGGCGGCAGGCGGGAGCCACCTTGTCGGCGGAGGACGGGAGTTACGCGCTCGCCGTTCCTGCCCAGGGGGCGTATGTGCTGGCCGCGCGGGCTTCTGGGTATGGGCCGCATGCCTCGTCTGCGACGCATGCGGGTGGGGAAGGGGCGGTCGACTTGGACCTTTCCTTGCCTGGGGAGACGGTCAGCGCGTAAGCGCTCCGCGCACGAGCGGGGGCGGGTGCGGGGACAGGCGGCGCGGTTCGGGGCAACCGGCGGCGCCTCGCTGTCTGCCGGTGACCGGGTGACCGACGACGCCTCGGGCTCGGCAGCGTGGCCTCGGACGACGGCACCCACGCGAAGGCCGCGGTCCGGTGGAGACAGCGCAGCCCTCCCTGTTCAGTGCCGTGGGACGGTGCGAAATCCGTTGCTGTGACCCCGGGATGGCGGTGTACGGTCGTTCCCTGGCGGTTTCCCGGCCGCCTCTGGGTCCGCGGGCAGAGCTGCAAGCTCACCGGTTGTGCATGAAGGTCACTGGCAGATCTTCCAGCCCGATGTCGCGGACCCGCGGGCGCCGAGGAAGGACTGCCTTGTCCGATCAACCGCGCCGTCTCCCCGACCGGCCCAGCCTCCGGTACCTGAAGATCGAGGCGAAACGTCGCCTCTCCACAGGGGAGTTCGCGACACTTCACGAAGCCCAGCTGGCCATCGCCCGCGAGCACGGGCTGCCGAGCTGGACCGCACTCAAAGAACGCATCGAGGCCGAAACCCCGGCGAGCCACGCCCTGACGCACGTGCGGTGGGTGATGGCGCGCTTCGCGGCAGCCGGCACCCCGGGATGGACACCCCCCGACGAGGAGGAACTGCGCCGACACTTCGACGATCGTTACCTGAGCCTCGTACCGACGGACTGGGTGACCCACCTGTTCACCACGGTCGCCGAGCGACTGCGCGAGGGCCTCACCGACGTGCAGGCCGAACCTCTGTACCTTCGCGCACACATCGCCGACCTGCGCATCGAGGCGGCGACCGAGACCGAACCGCCGCACCGGCTGAGCAGTCTGCAGATGTATCCGGCGCGCGAAGTCGGTGCCGACCTCCCCGGTGAGCCGCCGACCTCTGGTTGAGCATGCGATCAAGTAACGGCATTGATCGGGACTGGCCAATCTCAATTTCGAGGAGCCTCATCAGCGCCCCTCAGCACGCACCCCCTGTCGTCAACATCGCCCGGGCTGTACGGCAGCATGGGGTCCCGCACGCCCGTACGACCGAAGGGACCCCCATGCCCCCGGCGCCCACGCCCGAGATCCTGGCCGCGTTCGAGGCCGCCAAGGGGTTCATGCCCCTGGACGAGGGGCTCGCGCTGTACGCGGCCGCCGTCGAGGCAGGGGGCCTCGGGCTCCCCTTCCTCGAAGTAGGGACGTACTGCGGACGATCCACCATCCTGCTCGCCGACGCGGCCCGTGCCGCCGGTGTCAGTGCTGTCACCGTCGATCATCATCGGGGCAGTGAGGAGCAGCAGCCGGGGTGGGACTTCCACGACCCTGACACCGTCGATCCGGAACTCAAGGTCATGGACACGCTTCCGCTCTTCCGGCGAGCCCTGCATCAGGCGGGCCTGGAGGACCACGTGATCGCGGTCGTCGGGCGTTCGCCGCAGGTGGCGCGGATCTGGAACTCCCCGCTCGGGCTCGTCTTCATCGACGGCGGACACACCGACGAGCACGCCACCGCCGACTACGAGGGCTGGGCCCCGCATGTCGCCGAGGGCGGGCTGCTCCTCATCCACGACGTCTTCCCCGACCCCGAGGACGAGTTCACCGGCCAGGCCCCCTACCGCGTCTACCTCCGCGCCCTCGCCTCCGGCACCTTCACGGAGGTCTCCGCGACCCGCTCGCTGCGCGTGCTGCGGCGAACGGGGGGCGGGGTCTGAGGGCCGGTTGGAGTCGCGGTCACGGCGTGCGCGCGATGCGCGATGGCCGCCCTCGCCTTCGGCACGGTGTTCTACCCTGCCCGCTCCGAGGCGGGCATCAACTACTCGAGGCTCGCGCCCGAGTGGCGCGGCGATCCACTCCAGGCAGCCTCTCGACCCGGCCTCGATCGCCACGGCAGCGATCTCCGGGTTCTTCCACGGATGGTTCTTCAGCAGGTGAACTTCCAGCTCCGGGTAGTGGGTGCGGGTGGTCTTGAGCAGCAGCTGCCACTCCTCGCCAGTGCCGAACTCGCCATCGTGCCAGAACGCTGACATGACGGGACCGACGATCTCTGCACCTGCCGCAAGCCGCTCGGCGACCACTGAGCGGGCGAGGGCGACAGCCTGATCGCGGGAGGGAGTTGCCGTGGACACCGGCAGGAAGTCAGTCATGCGCGGGAACGTAGTGAGGCTGCCTCGGGCACGCGAAAGGCCCTCTGCACGGCCGTGGTAGCCATACGGAGGGCCCTTCGGCTAAGTCTTCGGGACGGTCCAATCCACAGGCTCATCCAAATCCGACGGCGAGTACACCACCCGTTCGGCGCGCCCCTCCAACGGCACCTCGAACGTGATGTTCCCTCGCACGCAGTCCCCGCCCTTGACCTTCGTCTCCATCGGATACAGAGGCTCGGGCAAGCCGCTGCTCACGTGCGTCGGCTCCACCCGCACCCCATCCGCGTACGCGAGCGACCACGTGAACGGAGTCACGGGGAACGCATCCGTCCCCCGGTTACAGACCTTCACCTCGGCCAGCGCCCACTTCTGCCCATCCGACCCCAGCCCGGGATCACCGGTGATCCCCTGATCCTTGAAGGCGAGCACGGTTGCCGACCACTTACGGCCGTCGGCGCCGATGTCAGCGGTGTTGCCGAACTCGAAAGTCTCCTGGCTGGGTGACGGGGTGGGACTCGGGGTAGGGCTGGCAGACTCCGCCTTGGAGGCTTTCGCCACGGTCGGCTCTTCCTTGCTGCCGGAGGAGCAACTGGTGGTGACGGCGGCGAGTAGCAGGCAGGTGGCGATAGTGGTGTTACGGGTGCGCATGGACTCCCCCTGGACTTGCGTGTCGAGGTGGGCATCATGCGCCCGGCGATGCCCTGCTGTGAGGCATGTGTCCGTGTTGTGAACTCGGATGAGTGAGTATGCCTCCCTGCGGCTGCGCTGCGGGATGGTGCTGTCCAGTCCCGGCTGATCTCTTCGCCCCGGGCAGCGGGGCGTCCGACGCGCAACAACAGCGCCTCATTCTGGGCTGGGCTGTGAACCAGCGGATCGCGACTGGGTGGAGGGTGGAGTCCCGCTCGGAGACGCAGGCCGTCATGGCCCCGTGATCGTGTACCCGCCCGACGAGGACGGCGGCCGACGCGTGGGGGTCGACGGCGAGTTCCCCGGACGGGCGTACGGGCTGCGGGCCATCGCCGAGTTCCTGCGTCAGGCCGGGATCGAGGACATCGACGAGACCTACGCCGCCGCAGTTGGGCCTGATCGAGTGGCGAGATGGCGGCCCGGACATGTGGGAGCACTGACGCGGCCCACCAACCACTGAGGCTGGTGGGCCGCGGACAGCGCAGACCGCGCGC
>NZ_JBSFDA010000311.1:0-5450 GCF_053593675.1 Streptomyces sp. NPDC002156
CCGTCCGGCGTTTGAGGACGAGCGCGTTCAGCGCGACAAGGGGGGTCTGGGGGCGCAGCCCCCAGGGATGGGACGGGTAGGGGCGGCGGGGGCGAAAAACCCGTTCGGAGCGTTGACGCGCCGTGCAACCTCCCACAGCATGGGCCACGTCCGCCTCTGGGAGCGCTCCCACGGCACCCGCAAGCGCCGCTCCACTCACCCCCCGCGCCCCCACCTCACCCGAGGAGCCCAGACGTGAATCGACGCAGAACCACCCTGCTCTCCCTCACCGCCCTCCTCACAGCAACCCTCACCACCCTCCCCACCACCACCCCCACCGCCGCAGCCGACGAGATCGAGCAGGTCAAGAACGGCACCTTCGACACCACCACCGCCCCCTGGTGGACGACCAGCAACGTCACCGCCGGCCTCGCCGACGGCGCCCTCTGCGCCGACGTCCCCGGCGGCACCACCAACCGCTGGGACGCAGCCGTCGGCCAGAACGACATCACCCTCGTCAAGGGCGAGTCGTACCGCTTCGCCTTCAAGGCGACCGGCACACCCGCCGGACACGTCGTCCGGGCGATCGTCGGCCTGTCCGTCTCCCCGTACGACACCTATTTCGAGGTGAGCCCGCAGCTCAGCGTCTCCGGCGACTCCTACACCTACACATTCACCGCACCCGCCGACACCACCCAGGGCCAGGTCGGCTTCCAGCTCGGCGGCAGCGCTGACCCCTTCCGGTTCTGCATGGACGACGTGTCGTTGCTGGGCGGGGTCCCGCCCGAGGTGTACGAACCCGACACCGGCCCCCGGGTACGGGTCAACCAGGTCGCCTACCTCCCCGCCGGGCCGAAGAACGCCACCCTCGTCACCGCCTCCACCCAGCCCCTGCGCTGGCAGCTGAAGAAGGCCGACGGAACGACGGTCGCCCACGGCAGGACCGTGCCGCGCGGTACCGACGTCTCCTCCGGGCAGAACGTCCACTCGATCGACTTCGGCGCCTACCGCAAACGCGCCACCGGCCTCACCCTGGTCGCCGACGGCGAGACGAGCCGCCCCTTCGACATCGACGCGAGCGCCTATGACCAGCTGCGGCTGGACTCCCTGAAGTACTACTACACGCAGCGCAGCGGCATCGAGATCCGCAACGACCTGCGCCCCGGCTACGCCCGCCCCGCCGGCCACGTCGACGTGGCACCCAACCAGGGGGACAGCAACGTTCCGTGCCAGCCCGGCGTGTGCGACTACACCCTCGATGTCACCGGCGGCTGGTACGACGCCGGTGACCACGGCAAGTACGTGGTCAACGGCGGTATTTCGACGTGGGAGCTGCTCAGTACGTACGAACGCGCCCTGTACGCCCGTACGGGGCAGCGGGGCGCGCTCGGTGACGGCACGCTCGACATCCCGGAGAGCGGCAACAAGGTGCCGGACGTCCTCGACGAGGCCCGCTGGGAGCTGGAGTTCCTGCTGAAGATGCAGGTGCCCGACGGGCAGCCGCTCGCCGGCATGGCGCACCACAAGATGCACGACGAGCAGTGGACCGGGCTGCCGCTGCTGCCGAGCGCCGACCCGCAGAAACGCGAACTGCACCCGCCGACCACCGAGGCCACCCTCAACCTCGCGGCCACGGCGGCCCAGGCGGCCCGGCTGTACCGGCCCTACGACCACACGTTCTCCGCGCACGCCCTCGCGGTGGCCCGCAAGGCCTGGACGGCGGCGCTCGCCCACCCCGACATCCACCCCGACCCGAACGACGGGACCGGCGGCGGCGCCTACCCCGACACCGACGCGCGGGACGAGTTCTACTGGGCGGCGGCCGAGCTGTATCTGACCACCGGGGAAAAGGCGTTCGAGCAGCACATCCTGAACTCGCCGATCCACACGGCCGACATCTTCGTCCCCCTCGGCTTCGACTGGGCCAGGACCGCAGCGGCCGGCCGCCTCGACCTGGCGACCGTCCCGAACCGGCTCCCCGGCCGGGACAAGGTCCGCCAGTCGGTGATCAAGGGTGCCGACCGCTATCTGGCCACCCTGGCGGCGCACCCGTACGGCATGCCCTACGCCCCCGACGCCAACCTGTACGACTGGGGCTCCAACGCGCAGATCCTCAACAACGCCGTCGTCATCGCCACCGCGTACGACATCGGCGGCGCCTCGAAGTACCGCGACGGCGCGCTCCAGAGCATGGACTACATTTTCGGCCGCAACGCGCTGAACATGTCGTACGTGACGGGCTACGGCGAGGTCAACTCCCACCAGCAGCACAGCCGTTGGTACGCCAAGCAGCTCGACCCGAGCCTGCCCGGCCCGCCCGACGGCACAGTCGCCGGAGGCCCCAACTCGAGCATCCAGGACCCCTACGCACAGAGCAAACTCCAGGGCTGCGTCGGCCAGTTCTGCTACATCGACGACATCCAGTCCTGGTCGACGAACGAACACACGATCAACTGGAACGCCGCCCTGGCCCGGATGGCGTCCTTCGTGGCCGACCAGGGATAGCCGGGCCGGCCGAGCTGTGCCTCGCCCCCTCGGTACCACTGCCCTGCCCGCCTGACCTGGGGGTATTTACGGGTAAGTACCGGCGCGGTACCGTGGGGGCATGCCAGCTCTGAATGTGGAGTTCAGTGACCGCGAGCTAGAGGACCTGCGGCAGATAGCCAAGGAGCGCGGTACGTCGATGAAGGCTCTCGTGCGTGAGGCGGCGGCGGCCGACATCGCCCGGCACCGGGCCCTCCAGGAGGGCGCGGAGGAATTCCGGCGGTTCTTCGCGGCCCACGCGGACGAGTTCGCCGCCGCGTTCCCCGAGGACGAGCCGGTCGCGCCGGGTCGGGGACGGGTCGCCTGACCGATGGCTCCCGTCATCCACATCGACGTGCCCTGGCTGCTCCAGCGCCATGAAGAGGTTCTGCCGGACCAGCCCACGGTCAACGACTTCTCGGCCCTGGTGGCCGCCGTGGCCCGCCACCGGGTCGACCCGCCGCGCCTCGGCGTGGACTCCGACCCGGCCTGGCGGGCCGCCGCACTGCTGCACACCCTCGCGCTGCTCAAGCCGCTGCCGTCGGCCAACGCCCGATTCGCCTGCGCCACCGCCGTGGCGTACATGTTCGTCAGCGACGTCGGCATCGACCCGCCCTACGGCGCCCTCGTCGACCTCGCCCGCGACCTGATCTCGGGCAAGACCGATGTCTACGGCGCGGCCGACCGGCTGCGCTCCTGGCAGATCTGAGCAGGTGTCTTCTGCTGCCGGAGGTGACTTCGGCCCCGCCCTCGGGGCCGCCGACCGAGGGCGGGAGGAACGGGGTCGGCGGCCGTTTCGCGTGGGAGAGCCGCCGTCCCGCGCGTGGCCTCCGAGGAAGGGCCGGGTTCCAGTGGACTACGCCTTCGCGCGCGCCGGGAGCGTGCGTGATGCACCGGCGCGTGCATCCGGTTCACACGGGGCGCGGGAAAACACCGAAGGCCGGTACTGCCACCGGCAGTTTCTGCTGTTGCTGACTTTCCTTCAATGAATGGATGTTGCTCAAGCGCCTTGTTGGCCATGAGTGACTTGTGCAAGGGTGAACTACCTGTGCAGGGGGAATGGCAGGGTTCGATTCACCGGTGGCGGGGGGACACAAAGCCGCCGGTCTTCGTGCGGACTCGTCCGGGCCGTTTCCCGGAACTGCAGTGAGTCACCCGCGCGTGGGAAGGAAACCGCTCAGTGCCCACCCCCCCTCCTCGTCCGTCCTACCCCCCGTACTCCGGTGGGGTCCCGGGGGAATCGGACGAGAGTCTCGCCGCCCAGCTCAGAAGCAGGCCGGAGGGCGAGACCGGCCCGTCCGTCGCTCTTCTGACGGCGCGGCACTGGCAGGCGACCCACGAGTACGCGGTCATCTGCCTCGCCACTTCGGCCCAGGCCGCCTCGATGGTCACCGCCGCCGCCTTCCACCAGGTCCTGGAGCGGGTGATGCGGGCGGAGTCGGCCGTCGCACTGCGCCCCCGGTTCCTCGTGGCCGTACGCGACACCGTCAGGGAGTGGGCCGCCGACGACCGCATATCCGACGTACTCCCGGACCTGAGGAAACCGGCGGGCGGTCGCGGTATGCGCGCGGCGAAGTCCATGACGCCGGAAAACCGTAAGCTCGCGGAGCGTTCGTTCCAGGCCCTTCCCGGACTCGCGCAGTGCCTGTTGTGGCACACCGAGGTGGAAGCCGAGCCGATGAATGTCCCCGCCGTTCTTCTTGGCATGGACACGGATACGGCTGCGGCTTCGTTGGAACAGGCGCGCGAACAATTCCGTGAGGGCTGTGTACGCGCCCACCGGGAACTCGCGCCGTCCAAGGACTGCCGGTTCTACAACCGTCTTCTCGACGTTCCCATCAGGCGCGGTGGCGCACTGCTGCCCGATGTCCAGCAGCATCTGGTGGAGTGCCGCTACTGCCGTTACGCCGCGGAGCAGTTGAGCCATTTCGAGGGCGGCCTGGGCACCCTGCTCGCCGAGGCGGTGCTCGGCTGGGGCGCCCGTCGCTATCTCGACTCCCGTCCGGGGCGCGGCGAGGCCGGCACACGGACGCGGGGCCATGCCAGGCACGGCGGCAGAGGCGAGCGCGGTGGAGTCGGCCGGAGCCGTCTCCTCTCCCGGATTCCCTCCCCGCGCCGCCCGGTGGCGGGCGTGCCCCGGAACAGGAAGACCCTGCTCACGAGCGTGGGCCTGGCCTCGGCGGTCGTCGCCGCGGTCGTCCTGGGCAGTGGGTTGTGGCCGAAGGACGGCAGCGGCGCCGACCCGGCCGCCTCGTCCAGCGCGACCGGCGGACGCGCCCCGGTGCCCGACGCCTCGCCGACGCCGCCCGCGGTGTCGTCCTCGCCGCCCGGGACGGGCGGCAACCCGACCGCGACCCGGCAGACCCGGCTGCGCAACGTCACCGCCGACCTGTGCCTCGACATCCGGGGCGGAAAGGCCACGGCCGGCGCCGTCACCAGGCTCGCGTCCTGTTCGACCGCGTGGACCCAGATGTGGTCGTACGAGGACGACGGGCTGTTGCGCAGTGTCGCCAACCCCGACCTGTGCCTGGATTCGCACGCCGATGCCGGTGTCGTCATCCTCGGCCGCTGCGCCGCGGCGTCCGCCGAGCGGGGGGACGACGTGCGCTACGACCTCACGGTGCGGGGGGAGTTGCTACCACGCTGGGAGGAGGGCCTGGCTGTTGCCCCCGCATCGGACGACCCGGACGCGGACGTGGTCGTCAAGGTCCGGGACGGCTCGGCGGAGCAGCGTTGGCTGACGGACACGGTGACGGCCAGCCCGGAGTCCCTGTCGATAGGCGGCCCAAGGGGCGAGGCGGCGCAGGTGGACGCGAACCCGACGTAGCGAGACCTTTTCTCGCCCCCGCCGCCCCTACCCGTCCCATCCTCGGGGGCTCCGCCCCCGAACCCCCTTGTCGCGCTGAACGCGCTCGTCCTCAAACGCCGGACGGGCTGGATCTTTTAGC
>NZ_JBSFDA010000312.1:0-5426 GCF_053593675.1 Streptomyces sp. NPDC002156
GCCTTTGAGTGCCGGTCCAGGTCATCCCAGCCCGTCCGGCGTTTGAGGACGAGGCCGTTCAGGCCGATAGCGGGGGTCTGGGGGCGGCAGCCCCCAGGTCCGGCGGCCACACCGACCTACCTGCCTGACGTCAACGCCGCCCGCTCAAGCCCCAGTTCCCCAGCCAGCGCCGCGTCCACCCACTGCTCGGCTCGCGCACGCGACACCCCCTCGTACGCCGTCATCTGGACCGCCAGCCCGTCCAGCAGCGCCGTGAGTCGTAGTGCCGTGCCCGTGGGGTCGGGGCACTCGAACTCGCCGGCGGCGACACCCTCCGCGATGACCTCGGTGATCGCGGCCTTCCAGCGCCGGTCCAGGTCCCCGGCGACCTCCCGCAGCGCGGGGTCGCGCAGGGACACCGCCCACCCCTCGATCCACAGCCGCCAGCCCTTGGCCTGACCCGTCGGCGCGTACCAGCGCACCGCGGATCGCAGTCGGCGCAGGGCAGGGGAGCGGCGTCCGAGGAGTTTGCCCAGGTGGGTGAGGTCGGCCTCGGCCGCGTACCGGAACGCGGCGGCGACCAGCTTCTCCTTGGTCGAGAAGTGGTACAGCACCAGCGCGTTGCTCACCCCGAGGGCGGCGGCCACGTCGGCGATCCTGACCGCCGCCACGCCCCGCACCTCGATCTGTTCGATGGCGGCCCGCAGCAAATCCTCGCGCCGCTCGGCCACGCTCAACCGCACTCTTGCCACGCGGCCACAGTAATCCGTCACCGGACACGATGTCGGGGCAGGTCCGTCAATGCCTGTAAATCCCCGCCAATGTGGCCGGTTCGCAGGGAAGCCCCTCAGGACGCCCCGCCGGACACCGTCACCGGTACCACCCGAACCGCTCCGCGATCACCGGCAGCCGCTCCTCCACGATCGCGTGTGCCGCCGCCCGGGGAGTCGTCCCGTCGGTCTCCGCGCGCGCGAGCACCTGATCGATCAGGGCGCGCATCGAGCGCCGGGTGTACGCGAACGCCTCCTCCGGTTCCGCGCCGATGTCCCCGAACAGCGTCCACCACCACCAGGCGTTCGTCCCGGAGTTGACGACCACGTCCGGCAGTACGACGATGCCGCGCGCGGCGAGCAGCTCCTCGGCCTCCGGCAGTACGGGCATGTTGGCGGCCTCGACAACCCAACGCGCGGTGATCCGCTCCTGGTTCCCGGTGTCGACGGCGTACGAGACCGCAGCCGGCACCAGCACCTCCGCGGGCACGGACAGCCAGGCCTCGCCCGGCAGTTCGCGGTCCTCGGGGCGCAGCACCGCGCGGTCCACGGTTCCGTACGAGTCGCGGGCCGTGAGCAGTGTCTCGATGTCGAGTCCGGCCGGGTTGGCGATCGTGCCCTTGATGTCGGAGACGGCCACCACCGTGAGTCCCGCGCGCGTGAGGAAGCGTGCCGTGGCCCCGCCCATCGTGCCGAGCCCCTGTACGGCGACGCGCGTACCGGCGTACGGCACCTCGGCCCGGTCGAGTGCCGCGAGTACGGACTCCGCGACCCCGCAGCCGCCGACCAGCTCGTCGAGCCCGATGCCGTCCACCTCGACCGCGAACGCGTCGGCGAGCCGCGCGCGGGCCGCGCTCTCGTCGTCCAGCAGCGGATAGACCGCCTGGATCGACGACACGAGCCCGGCCTCGGCCGCCGCCCGGTCGACGAGATCCTGGGTGAGGCCCAGGTCCTCGCCCGTGGTCCACACGCTCTCGACGTACGGTCGCATCGCGCGCAGATAGCGCACCAGCAGGTCGTACGCCCCAGGGTCCTGGGGGTCGCAGTCGACTCCGCCCTTGGCGCCGCCCAGGGGGATGTAGCGGCCCTCGGGGTTGTAGTGCAGGGCTTCCTTCATGGTCATGCCCCGGGCGAGTCCGGCGACCTCGTCCAGGGTGCAGCCCTCGCGCATCCGCAGTCCGCCGCTGGACACGCCCCGCACCAGTCTGTCCACGACGAGGAAGCCCTGGCGGCCGGTGAGGTGATCGGTCCAGGTGAGGGAGAGCAGGGGAGCGCCCTGAGGGGTAACCATGCGGGCAATATACTGACTCGCCGTTCAGTTGCGCGCCGCCGTGCACCCTCGGCTCCGCGCGCCTTGCCCGTCGCGTGCACCACCTGTGTCCGGGCGGTCGCTCTTCGTCGCCCCGGAATCGATTCGCCGTCCCGAGCGTTGGAGTTTCCTTGGAAAGACCCGGCCGACGCCCGCGCGACGCCGGAGTGTCAGAGGTGGCGACCATAATGGAATGCCTGACCGACTCCACCTGGAGGTACCGTGACCGGATTCCCCTCTCCGAGCCCCCGGCTGCGCGCGCTGCGGCCCGCCGCCTTCGGCGCGGACCCGAGCGGGGAGCGCCTGGCACGGATCCGCAGATCGCCCCACTTCGCGGACGGCGTCTTCCAGAACCCGCCGGGTACGCCCCGGCCGGACGGCGCCATGCTCGAGTTCGCGAAGTCCTCCCTGCGCAAGGAGGACCGGGTCCGCCGCGCCCCGGCCGGCACGGTGCCGGTGCACGCCACGACGCTCGCCGACCTCGCCAAGCCCCCGGTCACCGGTCTCCGGCTGACCTGGATGGGCCACTCCAGCGTGCTCACCGAGATCGACGGACAGCGGGTGCTCTTCGACCCCGTCTGGGGCGAGCGCTGTTCGCCGTTCGCCTTCGCCGGGCCCAAGCGGCTGCATCCGGTGCCCCTGCCGCTGGCCGCGCTCGGCCCGGTCGACGTCGTCGTCATCTCGCACGACCACTACGACCATCTGGACATGCCCACGATCAAGGCGCTGGCCGACACGGACACCCTGTTCGCGGTCCCGCTCGGCGTCGGTGCCCATCTGGAGCGGTGGGGCGTCTCCGCCGACCGGCTGCGCGAGCTGGACTGGCACGAGTCGACGAAGGTCGGCGGCCTCACCCTGACCGCCACCCCGGCCCGCCACTTCTGCGGCCGGGGACTGCGCAACACCCAGCACACCCTGTGGGCCTCCTGGGTCGTCGAGGGCGCGGAGCACCGCGTCTACCACAGCGGCGACACCGGGTACTTCGAGGGCTTCCGGGACATCGGCGCCGACCACGGCCCGTTCGACGCCACGATGATCCAGATCGGGGCCTACAGCGAGTTCTGGCCCGACATCCACATGACCCCGGAGGAGGGCATGCGCGCCCACCTCGACATCCAGGGCGGGACGCCGAGCGGGCTGATGCTGCCGATCCACTGGGGCACCTTCAACCTGGCGGCGCACGCGTGGTCGGACCCAGGCGAGGGCACGATCGCCGCCGCCCGCAAGGCCGGGGCGCGGATCGGGCTGCCGCACCCGGGCGAGCCCTTCGAACCCACGGCCGAGACCGTCCCCTCGGAGCCCTGGTGGCGGGGCGTGGCCCTGACCCCGCCGGGCGGCTGGCCGACGCTCGACGCCGACGGGCCGTCCGATGCCCGTCGTACGGCCGATATCACTCGTACGGCTGATGTGGATGACGCCCCGACCGACACGGCCGGTGACATTCAGGGGGGTGCTGCCGACGGCAGCGGCGAGCCCAAGGCGGTTTCCGCGGGCTGACGACGACGGGCGAAAACGGACGACTGTCGGACAGTCGTACGGGCGGCGAGGGCCGGGGAGCAGGTGACTCCCCGGCCCTCGCCGTCTTTTCGTGACCGGTCCTGACCAGTGCTGATCGATTCAGTGGGTCGGGGGAACGTGCGTCCGGGGTGATTGTCGGTCTGCCGTGCGAGGTTTCATACCAGAGCGGCGCGGTGTCCGGGGCAGTTTGTCAACTGCCCACCGCACATGTTGCGTTGGCGACTACTGTGAGTGGCCGCCGGGCGACACAGGGCTGGTTTCTTCGATTCTTCGGCTCCCGACCGGCACCGCGATGGCGCACGCCCGAGTCGCGCAGACGCGCGATCCCCAGGTCCCGACGCACCAGTACGAGGACGAAGATGTCTCACCTCCGAGCACCGGCCCCCCGCGCAGACCGCCGTGAGGGCGGGCGGCACGGTCGGCCGGTCGCCCGTACCGTCCCCTCGCTGCCCGAGACCCACATACGGCCGCAGCTCATGCGGCTCGCCGTGCTGCCGCCGCTCGCGGTCGCCCTCAGCGCCTGCGCCGCCGTCCTGTTCATCGTCCGCTCCGCCGGGGTGCGGCCCACCCTCACCCTGTTCGCCGTGCTCGCCGGCGCGTTCGCGGTCGCCCTAGGGGGCATCGTGATCGCGCTGGTGGCCGCCGACCGCGCCGCCAGATCCGTGCAAGAACGCCTAGGCGCTCTGCGCCGCACCAGCGCCCGCGGCGAGGCCGACCTGCGCGCCCTCGTCGAGGCGCTGCGGCGCGGCGACGCACCACCGGCCCGCAGGACACGCGGTGTGCCCGCGGCCGACGCCGACGACTTCGAACTCCTCGGCGCCGACCTCGCCCGTGCCCACGACGGTGCCGTCACCGCCGTCGTCCAGGCCTCGCAGCTCTCCAGCCAGGCGGGCAGCGAACAGAAGGTCGAGGTCTTCGTCAACCTCGCCCGGCGCCTGCAGTCGCTCGTGCACCGCGAGATCTCCATCCTCGACGAGCTGGAACACGAGATCGAGGACCCCGACCTCCTCAAGGGCCTCTTCCACGTCGACCACCTCGCGACCCGCATCCGGCGGCACGCCGAGAACCTCGCCGTGCTCGGCGGCGCCGTCTCCCGCCGCCAGTGGAGCAACCCGGTCTCCATGACGGAGGTGCTCCGCTCGGCCATCGCGGAGGTCGAGCAGTACTCGCGGGTCAAGCTCGTGCCCCCGATCGACGGCACCCTGCGCGGCCACGCCGTCGCCGACGTCATCCACCTCCTCGCCGAACTCGTCGAGAACGCCACCGTGTTCTCCGCCCCGCACACCCAGGTGCTGCTGCGCGCCAACCTCGTCACCTCGGGGCTCGCCATCGAGGTGGAGGACCGTGGACTGGGGATGCCGGTGGGGGAACAGCACAAGATGAACACGCTGCTCACCGACCCCGACCAGGTCAATGTCGCCAGCCTGCTCCAGGACGGCCGCATCGGACTCTTCGTGGTCTCGCAGCTCGCCCGTCGGCACGGCATCCACGTCCGCCTCCAGACCAACATCTACGGGGGCGTACAGGCCGTACTCGTCGTGCCCCAGGGGCTGTTGGGCACGGACACGCCCCCGGGCGGATCCGGGGGCGTACCGCAGCCCCGGCCCAAGGACCCTGTTCAGACCACAGCCCAGGAGACCGGCGGTATGCGGCGGGTGGCCGAGCCGCCCCGGCAGCGTCCGTCGGCCGCCGGCCACGAGGGACGGCCGTCGGCGCCCGGAACTCCCGGCCCGGGCACACCGTCCGCCGGTTCGGCGCGCCGACGCCCGGAGGCGGCCCGGGCACCATGACGACGATCCTTCAACTCCGCCCTCGGACGGCCGTGCGTGCGGCGGCGCTGGTGGACGTAC
>NZ_JBSFDA010000313.1:0-5361 GCF_053593675.1 Streptomyces sp. NPDC002156
GCTGGGTAGTCAGCCCGTCCGGCGTTTGAGGACGAGGCCCGTTCAGGGCCGACAGCGGGGGTCTGGGGGCGCAGCCCCCAGGGGATGGGACGGGTAGGGGCGGCGGGGGCGAGAAGAGCTAGTCCTTCGCCCACCCCTTCCCCGGCACCGAATCCGCCGGCTCCGGCACAGGCACCCGAACCGCCGCACTGTCGTCCCCGTCCGTGTTCACGCTCTCGATGATCGCCAACCGCTCAGGCGTGTCCTCCGGCCGCAGGAACCCGATCAGGATGTACAGCACCAGCGACACGGCCAGCGGGATCGACACCTGGTACTGGAGCGGCACCCCGCCCTCCACGTTCCAGTTGATCGGGTAGTTCACCAGCCAGAAGGCCAGCAACCCCATCGACCAACTCCCCAGCGCCGCCGTCGGCCCCGACCGCCGGAACGGCCGCAGCAGACCCAGCATCATCGGAATCGCCATCGGCCCCATCAGCCCGGCCACCCACTTGATGACGACCGTGATGATGTCCTTGAACGCGGGGGAGTTGACCTGCGTCGCCGCCGCCATCGACAGCCCGAGGAAGACCACCGTCGTCACTCGCGCCGCGACCAGCCCCGACGAGTCCGTCCACGCCCGCGCCCGCTTCCAGATCACCGGCGCGCAGTCCCGGGTGAAGACGGCGGCGATGGCGTTCGCGTCGGACGAGCACATGGCCATCGTGTGGGAGAAGAACCCGACGATGACGAGCCCCAACAGACCGTGCGGAAGCAGCTGTTCGGTCATCAGGGCGTAGGAGTCGGAACCGTCCGGCTTCTGCGACTCCACCAGCAGCGGAGACATCCACATCGGGAAGAACAGCACCAACGGCCAGACCAGCCACAGGATCGCCGACAACCGCGCCGACCGCTCCGCTTCCCTCGGACTGGCCGTCGCCATGTACCGCTGTGCCTGGTTGAGCATGCCGCCGTTGTACTCGAACAGCTTGATGAAGAGGAACGCGAGCAGGAACACCGTGCCGTAGGGGCCCACCAGCGGCTTGCCGTGCCCCTGCAGGGCGGGCTCGTCCCAGACCCCGAAGAACCCTCCGTGGTCGTCGAGTTTCATCACCACGGCCACGAACATCGCTATGCCCGCCAGGAGTTGGATGACGAACTGCCCCAACTCCGTGAGCGCGTCCGCCCACAGCCCGCCGATCGTGCAGTACACGGCGGTGATCGCACCGGTGATGAGGATGCCCTGGTTGAGGGAGATGCCGGTGAAGACGGACAACAGGGTCGCGATCGCGGCCCACTTGGCACCCACGTCCACGATCTTCAGCAGCATCCCGGACCAGGCCAGCGCCTGCTGCGTCTTCAGGTCGTACCGGTTCTTCAGGTACTCCAGCGGGGACGACACATGGAGCCGCGAGCGCAACCGGTTGATGCGCGGCGCGAACAGCTTGGAGCCGATCGCGATGCCGAGTGCGATGGGAAAGGACCAGGTGACGAAGGACGTGACGCCGTACGTGTAGGCGATGCCCGCGTAGCCGGTGAACATCACCGCGCTGTAGCCGGACATGTGGTGGGAGATGCCGGACAGCCACCAGGGCATCTTTCCGCCCGCGGTGAAGAAGTCACTGACGTTGTCCACCCGTTTGTGGGACCAGACACCGATCGCGACCATCACACCGAAGTAAGCGATGAGCACGGTCCAGTCGAGACCGTTCATGTGCTCCCTCCCAGGGGCGTCGAGCAAGTCGAGCGGGGGTGTCGAGCGCCCGCTCATCGTCGATTCGCTGACATGGCAGCGACAACCGCCCGGTGAGTCAAGAGGGAGTAAAAAAGTTCGCGGAACTGACCTCCGTTCATGTCCATGAATAAATCGTGCAGCGTGAAGAATGGCGGAATTACGGCTACCGCATCAGCTCACCCGCGTTCACCAGCAACGACTGCCCGGTGATGGCCCGGGCCCGGTCCGACGCCAGAAACACCGCCGCGTCCGCGACATCCCCGTCCGTGGCCAGCTCGGGCAGCGCCATCCGCTCCGCGAGCCGCCGCCGTACCTCCTCCTCCGGTACCCCTTCCCCCTGGGCCGTGAACCGCACGTACGCCTCCACCGGCGGCCCCCACATCCAGCCCGGCAGCACGGTGTTGACCCGTATCCGATGGGGCCCCAACTCCCGTGCCAGCGAGTACATCGCGCTGGTCAGCGCCCCCTTCGAGGCGGCGTACGCGGCCTGCCGTACCTGCGAGGGAGCGGCCACGGCGGACTGCGTACCGATGAACACCACACTCCCGCCCCGCTCCTTCAGCGCCGGCAGGCAGGCTCGCGTCATCCGCAGGGTGCCCAGCAGGTTCACATCCACGACCCGCGCCCAGCTCTCGAAGTCCGCGTCCTCGATCCCCCCGAAGTAGCTGTCCCAGGCGGCGACATGGACGACCCCGTCGATCCGCCCGAACCGCTCGCACGCCAGCCCGGCCAGCGCCCGGCACTGCTCCTCGTCGGTGATGTCGGTCGCCCGGTACGCCGTACGCGCCCCGTCGGGATCCAGCTCGGCGGCGGTCTTCACGAGGTGCGCCTCGGTACGCGCCCCCAGCACGGCGTTGCCCCCGTCCCGCACGACGGCCGCCGCGACCTGACGCCCGAGCCCGGCACCGACCCCCGAGACCACCACGGTCTTCCCTGTGAGCAGCGACATCGAAGCCCTCCCCGGCACTGGCGGATTATCTGACGGAGCGTCAGAGTATGGGCGTCCGAAGGAGGAAGGAAGAGAAAGAAGAGAGCGAGAGGGGAAGGCAATGAGCGAAGAGACCCGCAGTGAGGACACCCGTAGCGAGGTGTACGCCCAACTCGCGGCCGTGGGCCCGTACGGAGTCCGCCCCGGCCATGCGCTCATCACCATGGTCGAACCGCACCCGGGTCACGAGTACGCGTACAACCGCTGGTACGAAGACGATCATTTCATCTCTGGCGCGATGGCCATGCCCTGGATGTTCTCCGGCCGCCGTTGGGTCGCGACCCGGGATCTCCAACTCCTGCGCCACCCCGAGAAGTCGGCGATAGCGCAGCCGGTTACGGCAGGGTGCTATCTCTCGACCTACTGGATCACGGACGGCCGCTACGCCGACCACATGCGCTGGACCGTGGGCATCAACAAGCGTCTCAACCGCGACGCCCGCGTCTATCACGACCGTACGCACGTCTTCACCGCGTTCCAGGACCACGAGACGACGGTCTACCGGGACGGCGCGGCCGGCCCCCGCGACTTCCACGCGCTGGACCACCCGTACGCGGGGCTGGTGTTGCAGGTCATCGACGCCGAAAGCCCGGCGGCCCGGGCGGAGTTGCTGGAGTGGCTGCGTGCCCGTCATCTGCCGAAGCGGCTCGCCGGCTCGCCCGCCGCGATGGTCACCGTCTTCCGGCCGACCCCGCTGCCCGGCGACCGTATGACGTACGTGAAGCAGGTCGAGGGCGTGGACGTACGGCTGACACTGCTGTGGTTCCTGGAGGCGGATCCACGGGACTGCTGGGAGGCGCATTTCGCGGGGCTGGGGGAGGCGGTCCGCGAATCGGGGCTGGGGCGCGTGGAGTTGGTGGCGCCGTTCGTTCCCACCGTGCCGGGGACGGACCGGTACGTCGACAAGTTGCGCTCCTGAGGCAAATGCCGAGCCCCCTCGGCTAGGACGGCGGGCCAGTCGAGAGGGCTCTTCGGTGGTGCTTGTGAAGTTGTTCTACTACTGCTTCTACTGCTGGTTCTGCTTCTTGCTCTACTGCTTGTTCTGCTGCGTGGTGATCGTCGTGAGCGGTGTTACTTCACCGACGTCACGAACGAGTTCCACGCATCGGAGGGGAACGAGAGGGTCGGGCCCTCGGTGACCTTCGAGTCGCGGACGGCGAGCGCCGAGACGGTGGGCGACTTGACCTCGACGCAGGCGCCGTTGTTGTTGGAGTACGAAGACTTCGTCCACGTGTCCGTGGCGCCCTGAGGAATTGCCATTTCTGCTCCGGTAGTTCAGATGCCGAGTTGCTGTCGCCGCACCACTGCCCCATAGGGGAACGCGGTGCGGTTTGCGCCAACCTTTGGCGATCGTTGGCGTGATCGACGCTACTCGTCGACGCTCACGTTCGGAGCAGTCGTTCACTCGACCGGATGGCATATTCCGGAGAACCTTCCACCTGGTCTTAGCCCGGTGTAGGATCCGGCCGCTTGTGCCGGGTCGGCTCAGCGCGCGTACTCCTTCGCCACATCCTGGATGAGGTGGAGGGAGTCGTCCACGTTCAGCGCCTGGGCCCGCAGATGCTCGTACATCACCGTGTATTTCTGCACCTCATGAGGCTTCTCCAGGTACAGGTCGCTGGTCACGCCCTCGATGTACACCACGCTCGAATCCGCGGCGTCGGCGAACTCCAGGATGGCGTACTGGCCGTTGATGCCGGGATGCGCGCCGACCCCGAACGGCAGCACCTGCACGGTGACGTGCGGGAGTTGGGACATCTCCGCGACGTGCTCCAACTGCTCGCACATCACCCGCTTGTCGCCGACGGCCCGGCGCAGGGACGCCTCGTCCAGGACCACCCACAGCCGCAGCGGGTCCGTCTCCGCGGTGATGCGGTCCTGCCGCCGCAGACGGACCTGGACGCGTTTCTCGGTCTCCTCCGACGAACTCTCCGGTGACCCGCCCCGGATGATGGCCTCGGCGTACGGCCGAGTCTGCAACAGGCCCGTGATGATCTGGGGTTCGTAGACCCGCAGCGACTCCGCGTCCGTCTCCAGCCCGATGTACACGCTGTACGGGACATCCCCGAACGCGTGCCACCAGCCCTGCTGCCGCGAGTCCTTGGCCATCTCCATCAGGGAGTCGACCATCCGCTTGTCCTCGACCTCGTACACCCCGCACAGGTCGCGGACGTCACGCTGGCTGATGCTGCGCCTGCCGTTCTCGAGCCTGCTGATCTTCGACTGGGAGACCAGCAGCCGCTCGGCGACCTGCTCGGCCGTCATGTTCTTTTCCTCGCGGAGCCTGCGCAACTCCTGGCCCAGCCGGCGTCGCCTGACGGTGGGATTGACGTTGGACGCCATGGGACGTGCACCTCCGGCTGCGTGCCTGTTCGTGGCTTGCCACTTTCCGTATCTGCTGTTGAGCAGACTGCCACCAAGGTGCGTTCTACCGCTGGAAAACTGCGGATATGCGGTGGCCAGTCGGTGGATATGCGTCCGGTACAGGCCAGTTCGGCGGATTCCGCTTGTGCCCCGGCCACTTCCCGGCTTCGGCGGCATCCCGTATATGCCCGATGCCATGTGCCAGGCGTCCCGATAGGCTCGGAACCTCGATGCGGAGCCCAGGGCCTGCCCGGATGGTGGAATGCAGACACGGCGAGCTTAAACCTCGCTGCCCCTT
>NZ_JBSFDA010000314.1:0-5355 GCF_053593675.1 Streptomyces sp. NPDC002156
GCGAAGGCCGGCGTCTCCAAGCCCGTCGTCTACGAGCACTTCGGCGGCAAGGAGGGCCTGTACGCGGTGGTGGTGGACCGCGAGATGCGGCGCCTTAAAAGCGATCGGTGCCGATCGCCTACCTAGGGGCGCGGGGAACTGCGCGACCAGCCACGACGGCGCCGCAGTGCACTGACAACCGTCAGTACGACAGCCCGTGGCCGATCGGATAAAGGACCCGCGTCGGATCCTTCGCGTCCAGCACCGGCACCGGCAGCTTGCCGCGCGGTCGGACCCGGCCCGCGATCACCCTTGCGGCGGCCCGGAGTTCGACGTCGGTCCAGGAGTAGGAGGCCAGGTAGGCCTGTACGTCGGGCAGTTGAGCCACGTCGTAGGGGTTGCGGACGGCGACACACACCACCGGCCGCCCGGTGGCGAGGAGTTGGGCGACCAGCGTCCGCTGACTGCTCGTGGCACCGACGTTGTACGTCCCGACGACCACCACGTCCACCTCCCCGGCCGCGGCGACCGCCCGGGCGATGACGGCGGCGGAGGGCGCGGTGCCGGTCGAGAGGGCGGTCGCGGTGAAGCCCAGCTCGGTGAGGGCGCCCGCGAGAACGGTGGTGGGCGGCCCGGTCGTACCGGACGGCGAGGCGGGATCGGCGCCTACGACGAGCACGTTCTTCTGCGTGCTCCTCGAAAGGGGCAGCAGCTTCCGCTCGTTGACGAGGAGGGTGGTGGTCCGCTCGGCGATCCGGTCGGCGGCGGTGAGATGGCCGGCGACCCCGACGGCCCGGTCGACGCCGGCGTGGGTGACGTACGGCCGGTCGAGCAGCCCGAGCCGGTTCTTGAGCCGCAGGACGCGCAGGATCGACGCGTCGAGCCGCGCCTCGGTCAACTCCCCCTGCCGTACGGCCGTCAGCACGGCGTTCCAGGCGATGTCGAGGGAGGGCGGGTTGAGGAGCTGATCGACCCCGGCCTTGAGCGCCAGCACCGGAACCCGGTCGTCGCCGTACTTCTCCCGTACGCCCTGCATGCCCAGCGAGTCGGTCACCACGACCCCGTCGTAGCCGAGTTCCTCGCGCAGGATGCCGGTGAGGATCGGGCGGGAGAGGGTCGCGGGGTCGCCGGAGCCGTCGAGGGCCGGGACCATGATGTGCGCGGTCATGATCGAGTCGATGCCGGTGCGGATGGCGGCGCGGAACGGCGGAGCGTCGATGGCGTTCCATTCCGCCCGCGTGTGCTCGATGACGGGGAAGCCGTAGTGGCTGTCGACGGCGGTGTCCCCGTGCCCCGGGAAGTGCTTGGCGGTGGCGGCGACGGAGGCCCGCTGATACCCGGTGACCTGCGCGGCGACCAGTCCCGCGACAGCGGCCGGATCGGCGCCGAACGACCGTACGCCGATCACCGGATTGGCCGGGTTGACGTTCACGTCGGCGACAGGTGCGTAGTCCTGGCGGATGCCGAGGGCGCGCAGTTCGGCGCCGCTGATGCTGCCCGCCGTACGGGCGTCGGTGCGCGAGCCGTTCGCGCCGAGGGCCATGGCGCCGGGGAGGAGGGTGGCGGGCTTGCCGACGCGGGCGACGATTCCGTGCTCCTGGTCGGTGGAGATGAGCACGGGCAGCCCGCGGGGAAGGCCGAGTGAGGCCTTCTGAATCCCGTTGCTCAGATCGGCGATCTGATGGGGCTCGCGGGTGTTGTGAGCCCAGGAGAAGTAAATGATCCCGCCGACCCGGTACCTGGCGATCAGCTCGGCCGCCGTCCGGACGCCGATCTCCGCGAGGTTGGCGTCGATGTCGGCCTGGTCGGGTGCGGTGGCGGAGTGCCCGTACACCCGCATGACGAACAGCTGACCGACCTTCTCCTCCAGGGTCATCCCGGCGACGATCCGCCGGAGCCGCGCGTCACTGTCGTACGGACGCGGGTTGTACGCCCGCGCCTCGCCGCCGAGGGCGAGCGCGGCACCGGAACCGGCGGTCGCGGCGAGAAGAGCACGTCTGGTGGTGCCGGAGTCGCGCACGGGGGCGCTCCTTCCCTCGTGAAGGAAACTTCCGAGAAGTTACGAATAACCGGGAAGTTTCTTCCAGTCAAGGGTGCGCACACTAACGGGAGATGGCCGCTTTTCCCCGGAAAGGGGCCGTCACCGGCGCATCGGAGGGGGGCGCGCCGGTGACGGCTCGCTGCCGGCCGCGGGCGGCTTGGAGAGGGTAGGTCAGCGATCGCAGCCAGCAGCGAGGCCGACACCGCACCACGGTGACTCATCCGGCAGTCGTGTCGGTTGGACGGGGGTGGGTCGCGGTGGGTTCCCGGAATCCGGCCAAAACCGGGAAGTTGGTACGGGGGTGGACGGCGGGGCGGGTGCGATACCCACGCGGGGCAATCCGTAACCGGACCGACACACCGGAATCGCGTCAACCCTCTTCCATTCCAAGCCTGTTGGGCGATGATCCCACCAATGCCCTGCATGCTCTCTCGCCGCAGCAGTGCCTGTCGGGGGACCGGCCAGGGGGAAGCCGAGACGGAGGAGGCACGGGATGGCAACGAAGACAGGACCTCAGAGATACCCGGGCGCCAGCCGGGCGAACTGGTACCAGGACGACTACCCGGGCGACCCGATGCAGGTCAACGTCGTCGTCCTGCACACCACCGAGGGGCGCAGCCTGCCCACGTACAGCGGTGGTTCGATGGCGCCCAACCTGACGGCGGTGCCGGACCTCGCCGCGAAGAAGCTGAAGTGGTACCAGCACTTCGACATAGAGACCTCGTCCCGGGCCCTCGCCAACAAGCGGGGCGGTGTCGAGACCAACACGCTCAACGTCACCCAGGTGGAGCTGGTCGGCACCTGCGACCCCAAGACGCACAAGAAGTGGACGACCGCGGGCCAGGCGCACATCTACTGGCCCGAGGCCCCCGACTGGGCGCTGAAGTCGGTCGCGCGGTTCCTGGCCTGGATGCACGAGGAGCACGGCGTGGCACTGGCCGGCCCGAAGGCATGGCCGGACTACCCGACCTCGTACGCCGACGGTGGCGGCCAGCGGCTGTCCTTCGCCGAGTGGAAGGCGTTCAAGGGCGTCTGCGGCCACATGCACGTCCCGGAGAACGACCACGGCGACCCGGGCGGGATCGACTTCTCCGCGATCGTCAAGTACGCCAAGGACGAACTGGACGTGAACGACGACACCCCGACGCCGACCGTGCCCAAGCCGGTCGTGGTGCCCGCCTATCCGGGCCGCAAGTACTTCACGGCGGGCGCGGTGAACGACCACGTCCTCAAGCTCGGCAAGCAGCTGGTCAAGCGCGGCTTCGGTGACCACTACAAGGTCGGCCCGAGCCGCAGCTGGGGCGAGGCCGACCGCCTCAACGTCCGCGACTTCCAGAAGTCCCGCAAGGAACTGCGCGGCGACGCGGACGGCTACCCGGGGCCGCTCACTTGGCGCCTGCTGTTCTCGTAACAACGATTCTCGAACCCGATGGGGCAGGGCTCTCCCGCGCGTGGAGCGGCGGGGGAGCCCCTCCAGGAAGACCGCGTGATGCCGGAAGAGAGAGATGCCCCGCCGGGCCATGGAACGCTGCACCACATCGAGATCTGGGTGCCGGACATCGACCGGGCGGTGGTCCAGTGGGAGTGGCTGCTGACGGCGCTCGGCCATACGCCCTTCCAGAACTGGGAGCGCGGCCGGAGCTGGCGGCTCGGCCCCACGTACCTCGTCCTCGAACAGTCGTCCGCGCTGACCGGAACCCGGCACGACCGCCGTGCACCCGGCCTGAACCACCTCGCCTTCCACGTCCGGGACGACACGGCGGTCGACGCGCTCGTGGCGCAGGCGGTACGCCACGGCTGGACGCTGATGTTCCCCGACAAGCACCCGCACGCGGGCGGCGAGCAGCAGTACGCGGCCTATCTGGAGAACACCGACGGGTTCGAGGTCGAGCTGGTGGCGCTCACCGTTCATGGTCCATTTCGCGGACGTTCCGGCGCGTGAGGCACAGGCCGGGCCAGCATAGGGCCCATGGCCGACGTACAGATCCCCGGTTCCAAGTCCATCACCGCGCGAGCCCTCTTCCTCGCCGCCGCAGCCGACGGGGTCACCACCCTCGTCCGCCCCCTGCGCTCGGACGACTCGGAGGGCTTCGCCGAGGGCCTGGTCGGCCTCGGCTACCGGGTCGGCCGGACGCCCGGCGCCTGGCAGATCGACGGCCGCCCGCAGGGGCCGGCGGCCACCGAGGCGGACGTCTACTGCCGCGACGGCGCCACGACCTCCCGTTTCCTGCCGACCCTCGCCGCCGCCGGCCACGGCACCTACCGCTTCGACGCCTCCCCTCAGATGCGCCGCCGCCCCCTGGGCCCCCTCACCCGCGCCCTGCGCGACCTGGGCGTGGACCTGCGGCACGAGGAGGCGGAGGGCCACCACCCGCTGAGCATCCAGGCGGCGGGCGTCGAGGGCGGAGACGTCACCCTGGACGCGGGCGAGTCCTCCCAGTACCTCACCGCGCTCCTGCTCCTCGGCCCCCTGACCCGTAAGGGTCTGCGTATCCACGTCACGGACCTCGTCTCGGCCCCCTACGTGGAGATCACCATCGCGATGATGCGGGCGTTCGGGGTGGAGGTGCACAGGGAGGGCGCCGTGTTCGTGGTCCCGCCCGGCGGCTACCGGGCCACCACCTACGCCGTCGAGCCCGACGCCTCCACCGCCAGCTACTTCTTCGCGGCGGCGGCCCTCACCGGCGGCGAGGTGACCGTCCCCGGCCTCGGCACGGGCGCGCTCCAGGGCGACCTGGCCTTCGTCGACGTACTGCGCCGGATGGGCGCACGGGTGGAGACCACCGCCGACCGCACGACCGTCGCCGGCACGGGCGAACTGCGCGGCCTCACGGTCAACATGCGGGACATCTCCGACACCATGCCGACCCTGGCGGCCCTCGCCCCCTTCGCCTCCGGCCCCGTACGCATCGAGGACGTGGCCAACACCCGCGTGAAGGAGTGCGACCGCCTGGAGGCCTGCGCGGAGAACCTCCGACGGCTGGGGGTACGGGTGGAGACCGGCCCCGACTGGATCGAGATCCACCCCGGTACGGCTCCCGCCCAGGGCACGGACATCAAGTCGTACGGCGACCACCGCATCGTCATGTCCTTCGCGGTGACCGGCCTGCGCGCCCCCGGGATCACCTTCGACGACCCGGGCTGCGTACGGAAGACGTTCCCCGGGTTCCACGAGGCGTTCGGGGAACATTTCAGCCCGTCCGGGGGTTGATCTTTTAGCCCGTCCGGCGTTTGAGGACGAGCGCGTTCAGCGCGATGGGGGGTCTGGGGGCGCAGCCCCCAGGAACGGGATGGGACGGGTAGGGGCGGCGGGGGCGAAAAAATCCCGACCGACC
>NZ_JBSFDA010000315.1:0-5309 GCF_053593675.1 Streptomyces sp. NPDC002156
TTCGATCGGGGCGGCGCGGACCTGTCTCGCCCCCGCCGCCCCTACCCGTCCCATCCCTGGGGGCTCCGCCCCCAGACCCCCCTTTCGGCCTGAACGGCCTCGTCCTCAAACGCCGGACGGGCTGAAATACCTCCGGACAGGCCGAAATGCCTCCTGCCGGGCCGAAATGCCTTCTGCCGGGCTGGGTGGTGCCGGATGGGCTGGACGCGGTTGGGTCGGGGCTGGAGGCTGCCGGTCGGGGCTTGGTCTTTCAGCGTCGGCTCGCGTCTCCAGCCCGTCCGGCGTTTGAGGACAAGGCCCGTTCAGGGCCGTTGCGGGGGTTCGGGGGCTCAGCCCCCGAGGATGGGAACGGGTAAGGGCGGCGGGGGCGAAAGAAACGCACCCCTGGTCGCAAGGGAATACGTCCCTCCAACCCCACGCTGTCCCCTCCGGAGGTAGGACGAATGACAACCACTGGCCAGTACCGCACCGAACACGACTCCATGGGCGAAGTCCGCGTCCCCGTCCACGCCAAGTGGCGGGCCCAGACCCAACGCGCCGTCGAGAACTTCCCCATCTCCGGGCAACGCATCGAGCGTGCCCACATCGAGGCCCTCGCCCACATCAAGGGCGCCGCCGCCAAGGTCAACGCCGAGCTGGGTGTCGTCGACAAGGACATCGCCGGGGCGATCCAGGAGGCCGCCGGCGAGGTCGCCGCCGGGGAGTGGGACGCGCACTTTCCCGTTGACGTGTTCCAGACCGGGTCCGGGACCTCGTCCAACATGAACGCCAACGAGGTCATCGCCACCCTTGCGAGTGAGCGGTTGGGGAAAGACGTACACCCTAATGATCATGTCAATGCGTCGCAGTCCTCCAACGACGTGTTTCCGTCCTCCATCCACATCGCCGCCACCGCCGCCGTCACCCGTGACCTGATCCCCGCCCTCGACCACCTCGCCGACTCCCTCACCCGCAAGTCCGAGGAGTTCGCCGACGTCGTGAAGTCGGGGCGTACTCATCTCATGGACGCCACGCCCGTGACGCTCGGACAGGAGTTCGGGGGGTACGCCGCTCAGGTGCGGTACGGCGTCGAGCGGCTGCGGGCCTCCCTGCCCCGGCTCGCCGAGCTGCCCCTCGGCGGTACGGCCGTCGGGACCGGGATCAACACGCCTCCCGGGTTCTCCGCCGCCGTCATTGAGGAGGTGGCGCGCGCCACCGGGCTGCCCCTCACCGAGGCCCGCGATCACTTCGAGGCGCAGGGGGCTCGGGACGGGATCGTCGAGATCAGCGGGCAGCTCAAGACCATTGCCGTGGGGCTCACCAAGATCGCCAACGATCTTCGGTGGATGGCCTCGGGACCTCGGACCGGGCTTGCCGAGATTTCCCTTCCCGATCTTCAGCCCGGGTCGTCCATCATGCCCGGCAAGGTCAACCCCGTCATTCCCGAGGCCGTGCTCATGGTGTCCGCGCAGGTCATCGGCAACGACCTCACCGTCACCACCGCCGGTGCCGCCGGGAACTTCGAGCTCAATGTCATGCTGCCTGTCATCGCCAAGAATGTGCTGGAGTCTGTTCGGCTCCTCGCCAATGCCTCTCGGCTGCTTGCCGATCGGACCGTCGACGGGATCGTCGCCCATCGGGAGCGGGCCCGGGAGTACGCCGAGTCCTCGCCCTCCGTGGTCACGCCGCTCAACAAGTACATCGGGTACGAGGAGGCGGCCAAGGTGGCCAAGAAGTCGCTCGCCGAGCAGAAGACGATTCGCCAAGTCGTCCTGGAGGGTGGGTACGTGGAGCGTGGTGATCTCACCGTCGAGCAGCTCGACACGGCCCTGGATGTCCTGCGGATGACGCGCCCGTAACGTCATTCGGCCACTGGCGAGAACGGTGACGCGCACCGCAGCGTCACGTGCCCGGGGCACCTAATATCTCTCCATGACAGACGACGGAGCGGTGAGACGAGTGGAAGCGGGCGGATCGGCGGCGTACTGGTCCCCCGGCAGTCAGATTCTGTGGCGGTACCGTGAGAACTCCGGCGACCGCTTTCACATCGTGCGTCCCGTCACCGTCGTACGGGATGATTCCGACGTCCTTGCCGTGTGGATGGCGCCCGGCACCGAGTGCGTCAAGCCCGTGCTCGCCGACGGTACGCCCGTCCACGTGGAACCGCTGGAGTCGCGGTACACCAAGCCCCGTACCGTCCAGCGCGACCGCTGGTTCGGCACCGGGGTGCTGAAGCTCGCGCGGCCCGGTGAGCCCTGGTCTGTGTGGCTTTTCTGGGAACCGGGCTGGCAGTTCAAGAACTGGTACGTGAACCTGGAGGAACCGCTGGTCCGTTGGGCCGGCGGGGTCGATTCCGAGGATCACTTCCTCGACATCACCGTTAATCCCGACCGGACTTGGGAGTGGCGTGACGAGGACGAGTTCGCGCAGGCCCAGGAGGCCGGACTGATGGACGCCCAACTCGCCGAACGGGTAAGGGAAGCGGGGCGATCGGCGGTCGAGGTCATCCGCGCGTGGGGGGCGCCGTTCGCGGATGGCTGGCAGCACTGGCGACCGGATCCGTCCTGGGCTGTACCGTCACTGCCGGAGGACTGGGACCGTACGCCCGCGCACATGTCGTCATGAGACCCTTGATGCGCCCCCGGTGCGCAACCGTAGGATCGTCCTCCGCAAGGGCGCACAACCGTAACTCCCGGAACATGCGCTGGGCTTGACCATACGTCACCGAGGGGCGGCAGGACGTGAGCGAGGGGTACGAGGGCAACACCGGTCCGGGCCGACCACGGCCCGCCGGTGCATCAGGAACAACCTCTGACCACGCCGGTTTTCCGTTCCTGGGGCATGTATACCGGGTATCGGGAAGTCGGCGGGACCAACTGCGTGTACAACGCGCAGCCCCGGACGGATGGATTCGACACGCGTGACGGAGCAACCCACCTCGCACGAGCGCAGTCGGCCGGGCACCGGCCGGCCGGACATCCCCGCGGACACCCGCGGGGCGCTTCTGCGTTCCCCGGAGGCGGCGGCTCTGCCTCTGCCGAAGCAGACGACAGGGCAGCAGGGCGGCGACGCCGCCGGCGGACCGGAGGCCGCCGCAGGCCCTGTGACAGGCTCCGAGAGCCCCGAGACCGTCGGCGACGCCGGTACGACCGGTAGGACCGCGCACGACGCGGGAACAGCGGGAACAGAGGCGGGAACAGGCGCGATGGCATCCAGCTCGGGTACTGGTACCGGTACGTCCGGCTCCACCGGCCCCAACCCCACCGGACCGCCGGCCACCCCAGGGCCCGAGCACTCGCAGCCCGACCAGCCGTCCTCCACCGGGCCCGACGCGCACCGCCCGCGTCCGGCGCCGGACAGCATCCCGGCCCAGCCGGGCGCCGAGAACCACGCGGTCACCGACCCGCCCTCCGACACCCTCGACATCGACCCGACCACGGGCGCCCTCGTGGGCAAGGAGCGGCGTTCCGGCCAGGGCAGCCCCACCGGCACGCCCCTGCCGATGCGGCGGGACGGCGACCGGCTGCGGTTCGTCGGCGCGGCCACCCGGCGGATCGCCCGGGGCATCGACCTCGACGAGATCGTGATGGGGCTGTGCCGGGCCACCGTGCCGACCTTCTCCGACACGATCCTCGTCTATCTGCGCGACCCGCTGCCCGTCGGCGACGAGCGGCCCACAGGACCGCTGGTGCTGCGGCTGCGCCGTACGGACCGGCTGCCGCAGGAGCGGGACACGGAGAACGGCTTCCTGGCCACCTCCGCGGTCCCCCAGCAGCCCGCCGAGCTGTCCCCGGTCAGCGCCGAACTGTGCGAGGTGCGTCCCGGTGGTGCGCTCGCCGAGGTGCTGCGCGGTGTCCGGCCCGTCTTCGCGGACGCGCCCGCCGCCCGCGCCGCCCTGCCCGAACTGCTCGGCGAGGGCTGCGATCTGGACGTACCGGACGGCCAGCGCGCGATCCTCGCCCCGCTGCGCGGCCGGCGCCGGGTCATCGGGGCCGCGCTCTTCCTGCGCCGCCCGGAGCGGATCCCGTTCGAGACGGACGACCTCCTCGTCGCCGCCCAACTGGCCACGCACAGCGCCCTCGGCATCGACAAGGCGGTGCTGTACGGCCGCGAGGCCTACATCGCCGACGAGCTGCAGCGCACGATGCTGCCGGAGACCCTGCCGCGGCCCACGGGTGTGCGGCTCGCGTCCCGCTACCTCCCGGCCGCCGAGACCGCCCGTGTCGGCGGTGACTGGTACGACGCCATCCCGCTGCCCGGCAGCCGCGTCGCCCTCGTCGTCGGTGACGTCATGGGGCACTCCATGACCAGCGCGGCCATCATGGGCCAGCTCCGGACGACCGCGCAGACCCTCGCCGGGCTCGACCTGCCCCCGCAGGAGGTCCTGCACCACCTCGACGAACAGGCCCAGCGGCTGGGTACGGACCGCATGGCTACCTGCCTGTACGCGGTCTACGACCCGGTATCCCATCGGATCACCATCGCCAACGCCGGCCATCCGCCGCCCGTCCTGCTGCACCTGGGCGGCCGGGCCGAGGTGCTGAAGGTGCCCTCCGGCGCGCCCATCGGGGTCGGCGGAGTCGACTTCGAGGCCGTGGAGCTGGACGCGCCGGCCGGCGCCACCCTCTTCCTCTACACCGACGGTCTCGTCGAGTCCCGGCTGCGGGACGTCTGGACCGGCATAGAGCAGCTCCGCGAGAAGCTCGCCGCGACCGCCCAGCTGACCGGCCCCGACCATCCGCCGCCCCTCGAAGCCCTGTGCGACGAGGTCCTCGACATGCTGGGCCCGGGCGACCGGGACGACGACATCGCGCTGCTCGCCGCCCGCTTCGACGGCATCGCGCCGAGCGACGTCGCGTACTGGTACCTGGACCCGGAGGACGCGGCGCCCGGCCGGGCCCGCCGGCTCGCCCGGCGCGCGCTGTCCCGCTGGGGTCTGGAGGACCTGACCGACTCGGTGGAGCTGCTCGTCAGCGAGGTCGTGACGAACGCCGTGCGCTACGCCTCCCGCCCGATCACCCTCCGGCTGCTGCGCACCGACGTACTGCGCTGCGAGGTCGGCGACGACGTGCCGCAGCTGCCGCGGCTGCGGCAGGCGCGGGCCACGGACGAGGGTGGGCGCGGGCTGTATCTCGTCAACCGGCTGGCCCGGCGCTGGGGTGCGACCCGGCTGAGCACCGGGAAGGTGGTCTGGTTCGAGCTGAACCGGACGTGAGCGGTCACGCGTGAGAGCGCGTACGCGAGAGGGGGCTCCCGGTGATCACCGGGAGCCCCCACACGGATGGGGCCGAAGGGCCGGGCGGGCCAAAAAAAAGAAGGCCGGAGAGGGG
>NZ_JBSFDA010000316.1:0-5044 GCF_053593675.1 Streptomyces sp. NPDC002156
GCTGAGTCAGTCAGCCCGTCCGGCGTTTGAGGACGAGCGCGTTCAGCGCGACTTTCCCACCCACCCGTCCGCACTCCCCGCCAGCCCGTCCGGCGTTTGAGGACGAGGCCGTTCAGGCCGAAAGGGGGGTCTGGGGGCGCAGCCCCCAAGGATGGGACGGGTAGGGGCGGCGGGGGCGAAACTCAGGGCTTCGTGCGCGGCATCATCGGGTAGCTGCCCGTGTTGGTCGGGGCGTGTTCCGGGAGCCACAGGACCGCTACCGCGCCCTCTGCGGGGACGTCCTCGGGGGCGCCCGGTGGGCGTATGTTGCGGAACGTGAGGCGGGCGCCCAGGACGCGGGCCTGGCCTGCGGCGATGGTCAGGCCGAGGCCGTGGCCGTGGCCTGAGCGGTCGGTGCTGCCCGTGCGGAAGCGGCTCGGGCCGTCCGCCAGGAGGTCCTCCGGGAAGCCCGCGCCGTGGTCACGGACGCGGATGACCCTTCCCTCCACCGAGACCTCTATCGGCGCCTTGCCGTGTCTCGCCGCGTTGGCCAACAGGTTGAACAGGACACGCTCCAGGCGGCGCGGATCCGTCGTCACCTCCGACTCGTGCACCACGTGCACGGCGATCTCCGGGTCCTTCGCGATCACCCGCCGCGCCACGAACTCACCCAGCATGATGTCCTGCAACTCCGCCCGCTCCGACGCCCCGTCGAGCCGGGCCACCTCCAGGACGTCCTCGACCAGCGTGCGCATCGCCTTCGCCCGGTCCAGGACCAGCTCCGTCGGCCGGCCGGGTGGGAGGAGTTCGGCCGCTGTCAGCAGTCCCGTCACCGGCGTACGCAGCTCGTGCGCGATGTCCGCCGTGACCCGCCGTTCCGCCTCAAGACGCTGCTGCAGGGTGTCCGCCATCGCGTCCACCGCCCGGGCGAGGTCGTCGGTCTCGTCCCGTACGACACCGCCTATGGCGTCCCGTACTCGTACGTCCGTCTCGCCTCTGGCGACCTGGTTCGCGGCCGCCGCCGCCTTCCGTAGCCGGCGCGACAGTTGCGCGCCGATCAGCACACCGAGCGCGCTCCCGCCCAGCACGACCGCGATCGAGCCGATGATCAGCGCCTGGTCCAGGTCGGCCATGATGTCCGTACTGCGGTCGGTGAACCCGGTGTGCAGCGACATGATGTGGCCGTCCTTGAGCGGTACGGCCGCCCAGATGTCCGGCACTCCGTCCGGCCGGTCGGTCACGTAGGTCGCCCGGCGGCCCTCCGCCGCCTTCTCCCGCAGCTCCCGCGGCAGGTTCGGGTCGTCGACCTTGATGCCGGGGAAGTTGGGCCGCCCCGACAGGTTGTAGTTGCTCTGCCCGATCAGGACACGTTCGTCCGCGAGATCGCGCGCGCTGTCCAGCATCGAGACCCGGGCCGCGTTGTGCACGACCAGGCTGAGAGTGATCGCCACGAGCGCGCCGACCAGCGCGATGGCGGCGCTCAGCTTCCATCGAAGCCCCGTGCGGATCCCCGTAAGGCCTGTGATGCCCCTGAGGCCCTTGGTCCTGGTTCCTCTTGCGCCCATGGGTCCGCTCAGGCCTTCAACTTGTAGCCGAAGCCGCGGACCGTCTCGATCCGGTCCTGGCCGATCTTCGTACGCAGCCGCTGCACATGGACGTCGACGACGCGGGTGTCGCCGCCCCAGCCGTAGTCCCACACGCGTTCGAGGAGTTTGTCGCGGGAGAGGACCGTGCCCGGCGCGGACGAGAACTCCAGCAGCAGCCGCATCTCGGTGGGCGTCAGGGCCACCGGCCGGCCCTCCTTGCGGACCTCCATGCCCTCGGTGTCGATCTCCAGGTCACCGAAGACGAGCACCCCGCCGGTCACGGGCGCCCCGCCCTCCGGACCCGCCGCGTTCGGGCCGCTCGCGTGACCGAAGCGGCGCAGCACCGCGCGGATCCGGGCGACCAGGACGGCACCGTCGAACGGCTTGGTGACGTAGTCGTCGGCGCCCGCCTCCAGGCCCAGGACCACGTCGATCGAGTCGGCGCGCGCCGACAGCATGATCACCGGCACGGTGGACTCGTCGCGGATACGGCGGCACAGGCTGACGCCGTCGAGGCCCGGGACCATGACGTCCAGCAGGGCGATGTCGGGGCGGTCCGCGCGGAACGCCTCCAGGCCCGACAGCCCGTCGGGCATGGCGGTGACCGCGAAGCCGTCCCGCTCCAGGGCGAGTTGGGTGGCCTCGCGGATGACGTCGTCGTCCTCGACGAAGAGGACGTGGGTCTGGTCTGCCATCCCGGTGCTCTCAGTTCTCGTCTCGTGCGTCTTGTGCGTCAGGTCGTGTGTCGGGTCAGTTGGAGTCCGTCGTCGGCGCGGTGTCGCCGTCGACCGCGCTGCTGTACTCGTTGTGCGTGCGGTACTCCAGCGTGAAGCGGCCCGCCGTCCACCGGTAGGTGATCACATTCTCGCCCGACGGGCTCGTCACCGGGTCGTCCTTCTTGTACACCTGTTTGGTGACCACCAGGTCGCCCCGGTCTATCTCCGCGTAGACGGGGGACTCCTCGGCCCGGAAGACGTTCCGGTACCCGGTGCCGCTGCCCGCCTCGCGGTACACGTACGACCCGACGCCGACGGCATCGCTGCACGTCATGACATTGACGACGACGTCGTCCGAGGCCCCGCCGGTCAGATCGCCGTACGACACGTCGACCGGGTACTCGTCCCCGACGCACGGCTTCAGCGCACGCTTGACCGAGGCCGCGACCCCCGGGTCGTCCATGACGAGCCTGACCCCGTCCACGTCGTCCGTCGTGGCGTACGCGGAGGGCGAGGGGGTGGGGTTCAGCTTGCCCGCGACGGCGTCGGCGCCGGCCGGGCCCTCGTCACGGGCGCCGGTGCCGCCGGTGGCACAGGCGGTGACGAAAAGGGCGAGGGCGGCGAGCACGGCCGTAGCCGTGATCACCGCCTGAAAAGCCCGCCGGGCAGGGGCGGACGGAGTCGGGTGCATGAGCAGCCCCGAGCCGTGCCCCTGCCACCCCCGTGAGCCCGCACCCGGATCGGGACCGCTTCCCGGACCCGGACCTGAGGATGGGTCCGCGCCCGAATCCGTCCCTGCCCCTGCCCCTGTCCGGGGCTGTGCCCGTGGGACCCCGGGACCGGTCGCCCCTGTGCCTAGGCCGCGCAACGCTCCCGCTCCTCATGCTCCAGCGCGCGTGCGTCCAGATCGCGGGCCTCCAGCTCCTCCCGGAGCCGGGCGAGCGCCCGGTGCAGCGTGCTCTTGACCGTTCCGGCCGACATGCCGAGGGCGGCGGCCGTCTCCTCCGTGGACATCTGCTCCCAGTGTCGCAGCACGACGACACTGCGCTGCTTGGGTGCGAGCACCTTCATGACGTCCATCAGGAGGGCGCGGTCCGCGTGCTGCTCGGTGGAGTCGTCCACACACGCGTCCGGAAGCTGCTCGGTGGGCACTTCCTCCAGCTTGCGCGCCCGCCACCACTCGGTCCGGGTGTTGATCATCACCCGGCGGAGGTAGGCGTCCGCGAGCCGCTTGTCCGCTATGCCGTCCCAGCGGCCGTACGTCCGTACGAGCGCCGTCTGCAGCAGGTCCTGGGCGTCGACGGGGTCCGGGACCAGTCGACGGGCGCTGCGCAACAGCGCGTCCTGCCGTGTGCGGACGTACTCCTCGAATTCGAGCACCTCGCCCTGCTGCGTCATGTCCAACCGCCTCCGATCCCCGTTTCCGACCCGCCTGCCGGCCGGCTTTCACTGCCCTGTGGTCTGTACAGGGATGAAGCTACGGAGGGGTTGTCACGGAGCTGTCCGAGTCAGCCTGCGGGGAGCGCGCGGCTGTCCGTCGGTTGTGTAACGGAAGTAGGGGAGGGGTAAGCGGGAGGGGTAATTGGTGGTGATGTGGGGTGATTTGGAGGATGGGGGAGGAGTGTTTGACGCGTTACGGAAGGCCGAGTCTGTGTCCCGGGATGTGTCTCAGCTGTGCGGCAGGCGGTACAGCCCGCCCGGCAGGGGCTCGACCAGACCGTCCGAGACGAGGCCGTCCAGGGCCCGGGCGCGCTGCACCGGCTCGTGCCACACACGGTCGAGTGCGGCCTGCGGTACGGGTGTCAGGGCCTCACGGAGTACGGCGAGCAGCTTGCCGCGCACCTGGCGGTCTGTCCCCGCGTACGTCTGGCCGCGGCGGGCCGGGCCCTCGTGCTCGGGCTTCCCGGCGAGCCGCCAGGCGCACTGGGCGGCGATCGGACAGCGGTGGCAGGTCTCGTTCCTGGCCGTGCAGACGAGCGCGCCGAGTTCCATGGAGGCCGCGGCCCAGCGGGCGGCCGTCTGCTCGTCGTCCGGCAACAGGGCGCGGGCGAGCTTGCGTTCGGCGGCGGTGGTGGCGTTCGGGGGGTACTGGACGCCGGTGACGGCGCGGGCGAAGACACGGCGGACGTTCGTGTCCAGTACGGCGTGCCGCTGGCCGTAGGCGAAGGAGGCGACGGCGGCCGCGGTGTACTCGCCGATGCCGGGCAGGGCGAGCAGTTGGGAGTGGTCGGTGGGTACGTCGCCGCCGTGGCGTTCCGTTATGGCGACCGCGGCGCCGTGCAGACGCAGGGCGCGGCGGGGGTAGCCGAGGCGGCCCCAGGCGCGGACGGCTTCGCCGGGGGCGTCCTTGGCGAGGTCGGCGGGGCGGGGCCATTGGGCGAGCCACTGCTCGTAGACGGGCAGTACGCGGCTGACGGGGGTCTGCTGGAGCATGAACTCGCTGACCATCACGCCCCAGGGGCCGGCGTCGGGGCGGCGCCAGGGGAGGTCTCGGGCGTGCTCGTCGAACCAGTCGATGACGGGGGAGTGGAGGTCGGTGGCGGGGGTGTCGGCGTCGCGGTGCGGGGGTTTCGTGGGCGCAGTCATGGCGGGTTCGATCCTGCCATGTGGGGGTGCGGGGGTGTGCGATGCGGTGCGGTGCGGGCGGGCTTTGTTTCGCCCCCGCCGCCCCTACCCGTTCCCATCCCTGGGGGCTGCGCCCCCAGACCCCCCCTTGTCGCGCTGAACGCGCTCGTCCTCAAACGCCGGACGGGCTGACATACC
>NZ_JBSFDA010000317.1:0-5015 GCF_053593675.1 Streptomyces sp. NPDC002156
GTCATCCAGCCCGTCCGGCGTTTGAGGACGAGGCCGTTCAGGCCGAAAGGGGGGTCTGGGGGCGCAGCCCCCAGGGGATGGGAACGGGTAAGGGCGGCGGGGGCGAAAACAACCCCTATACAGCCGCTACGCGCGTAGATATGCTCGGCTTGTGACCATGCCCACCACTGCATCAACCGCACTCCCGCTCAAGGACGTGACCACGTCCGACAGCACGCTGCGCCGCTACCTCCACGGACTCCCCGGCGTCGACGCGGTCGGCCTGGAGGCGCGTGCCGCCTCCCTCGGCACGCGTTCCATCAAGACGACCGCGAAGGCGTACGCCATCGACCTCGCCATCTCGATGGTCGACCTGACGACGCTGGAGGGCGCGGACACCGCCGGCAAGGTCCGGGCCCTCGGCGCCAAGGCGGTCCGCCCCGACCCGACCGACCGCACGGCCCCCGCCACAGCCGCGGTCTGCGTCTACCCCGACATGGTGGCCGTCGCGAAGGAGGCCGTCGCAGGGTCGACCGTCAAGGTCGCCTCCGTCGCCACCGCCTTCCCCGCCGGCCGCGCCGCGCTCCCCGTCAAGCTGGCCGACGTACGGGACGCCGTCGCCGCCGGTGCCGACGAGATCGACATGGTCATCGACCGCGGGGCCTTCCTCGCGGGCCACTACATGAAGGTCTACGACGAGATCGTCGCCGTGAAGGAGGCCTGCGGGGCGTCCGCCCGCCTCAAGGTCATCTTCGAGACCGGCGAGCTGTCGACGTACGACAACATCCGGCGCGCGAGCTGGCTCGGCATGATCGCCGGGGCGGACTTCATCAAGACGTCCACCGGCAAGGTCGCCGTCAACGCCACCCCCGCGAACACCCTCCTCATGCTGGAGGCCGTCCGGGACTTCCGCGCGCAGACCGGCGTCCAGGTGGGCGTGAAGCCGGCCGGCGGGATCCGTACGACCAAGGACGCCGTGAAGTTCCTGGTCCTGGTCAACGAGACCGCCGGCGAGGACTGGCTCGACAACCACTGGTTCCGCTTCGGCGCGTCCTCGCTCCTCAACGACCTGCTGATGCAGCGCCAGAAGCTGACCACGGGCCGCTACTCCGGCCCCGACTACGTGACGGTGGACTGATCACCATGACCATCGAAAAGATCGAGAAGCGGTCATCCGCATTCGAGTACGCGCCCGCGCCCGAGTCCCGCTCCGTCGTCGACATCGCCCCCTCCTACGGCCTGTTCATCGACGGCGAGTTCACCGAGGCCGCCGACGGCAGGGTCTTCAAGACGGTCTCCCCGTCCACCGAAGAGGTCCTCTCCGAGGTCGCCCAGGCGGGCGAGGCGGACGTCGAGCGTGCCGTGAAGGCCGCCCGCAAGGCCTTCGAGAAGTGGTCGGCACTGCCGGGCGCCGAGCGCGCCAAGTACCTCTTCCGCATCGCCCGCATCATCCAGGAACGCTCCCGCGAGCTCGCCGTCCTCGAAACCCTCGACAACGGCAAGCCCATCAAGGAGACCCGCGACGCCGACCTCCCCCTGGTCGCCGCGCACTTCTTCTACTACGCGGGCTGGGCCGACAAGCTCGGCCACGCGGGCTTCGGCGCGAACCCGAAGCCGCTGGGCGTCGCGGGCCAGGTCATCCCCTGGAACTTCCCTCTCCTGATGCTGGCCTGGAAGATCGCCCCGGCGCTCGCCACCGGCAACACGGTGGTGCTGAAGCCCGCCGAGACGACCCCCCTCTCCGCCCTGTTCTTCGCGGACATCTGCCGCCAGGCGGGCCTCCCGAAGGGCGTCGTCAACATCCTTCCCGGGTACGGCGACACGGGCGCCGCGCTCATCGCGCACCCGGACGTCAACAAGGTCGCCTTCACCGGCTCCACGGCCGTCGGCAAGGAGATCGCGCGCACCGTCGCCGGCACCCGCAAGAAGGTCACCCTCGAACTGGGCGGCAAGGGCGCGAACATCGTCTTCGACGACGCCCCCATCGACCAGGCGGTGGAAGGGATCGTCACGGGGATCTTCTTCAACCAGGGCCAGGTCTGCTGCGCGGGCTCCCGACTCCTCGTCCAGGAGTCGATCCAGGAAGAGTTGCTCGACTCGCTCAAGCGCCGCCTGTCCACGCTCCGCCTCGGCGACCCGCTGGACAAGAACACGGACGTCGGCGCGATCAACTCCGCCGAGCAGCTCGCCCGGATCACCTCACTCGTCGAGGCGGGCGAGGCGGAGGGCGCCGAGCGCTGGTCCCCGGCCTGCGAACTCCCCTCCTCCGGCTACTGGTTCGCCCCGACGCTCTTCACGAACGTCACCCAGGCGCACACCATCGCCCGCGACGAGATCTTCGGCCCGGTGCTCTCGGTCCTCACCTTCCGCACCCCGGACGAGGCCGTCGCCAAGGCCAACAACACCCAGTACGGCCTGTCGGCGGGCATCTGGACGGAGAAGGGTTCACGGATCCTCGCCGTCGCGAACAAGCTCCGCGCGGGTGTCGTCTGGTCCAACACGTTCAACAAGTTCGACCCCACCTCGCCGTTCGGCGGCTACAAGGAGTCGGGCTTCGGCCGCGAGGGCGGTCGCCACGGCCTGGAGGCGTACCTCGATGTCTGACCCCCGAGTGGACCCGCGGCAGGACACACGGCCGGACCCGCGTCTGTCCGTCTTCAAGACCTACAAGCTGTACGTGGGCGGGAAGTTCCCGCGTTCCGAGAGCGGCCGGGTGTACGAGGTGAGCGACGCGAAGGGCAAGTGGCTGGCGAACGCCCCCCTCTCCTCCCGCAAGGACGCCCGTGACGCGGTCGTCGCCGCGCGCAAGGCGTTCGGCGGCTGGGCCGGGGCCACGGCGTACAACCGCGGCCAGATCCTCTACCGCGTCGCCGAGATGCTGGAGGGCCGCAAGGAGCAGTTCGTCCGCGAGGTGGCCGACGCGGAGGGCCTGTCGAAGCCGAAGGCGACCGCCCAGGTCGACGCGGCGATCGACCGCTGGGTCTGGTACGCGGGCTGGACCGACAAGATCGCCCAGGTGGTGGGCGGCGGAAACCCGGTCGCAGGCCCCTACTTCAACCTCTCCTCCCCCGAACCGACCGGCGTGGTCGTCGTCCTAGCCCCCCAGGAGTCCTCGTTCCTGGGCCTGGTGTCGGTCCTGGCCCCCGTGATCGCCACCGGCAACACCGCGATCGTGATCGCCAGCGAGAAGTCCCCGCTCCCGGCCCTCTCCCTCGGCGAGGTCCTGGCCACCTCGGACGTACCCGGCGGAGTCGTCAACATCCTCTCCGGCCGTACGTCGGAGATCACCCCGTCCCTCGCCGCACACCAGGACGTCAACGCGATCGACCTGGCGGGTGCGGACGAGGCACTCGCCAAGGAACTGGAGATCGCGGCAGCCGACAACCTCAAGCGCGTCCTCCGTCCACAGCCTGTGGACAACGCGGAGTGGTTCGCCACCCCAGGCACCGAACGCATGACCGCCTTCCTGGAAACAAAGACGGTCTGGCACCCCACAGGCGCACTAGGCGCATCGGGTTCCTCGTACTAGGCGCCGAAGGCCGCCTAGTAGGGGCGCGGGGAACTGCGCGACCAGCCACGACGAAGCCGCACCCGGCATCGGTCAGCAGCTCCCCGCCCCTCCCCCGCACCTCAACTCAACCGCCCAAGACTCCCAAGGCCTCCCCCACCACCGGAATACGCCCGATCGACTGCGCCTGCGCAACAGGCGCAGTCAGCATCTGCGAAGCAATCGGCTGAAAGTCGGACAGCTGCGTGGCAACCCCGTTGTCCAGCGGGTCAACCCCCGTACCCGCCAACGGATTCGGCTTGAGCCCCTGAACCGGCCCCGTGACGTACCCGACCGATCCGGTGAGCGCAGCCAACCCCGCCTGCGGGTCGATCTGCCCCAGCGAGGTGCTGGGGTTGGCCCGCATGACATCCACCGCGGGTCCCCCCTCGGCCGCGGCGGCCGTAGCCGCACCCGCCCCCAGGGCAACGCCCGCGGTCGCGAGGGCGATCAGGGCACGCTGGGCGGTCTGGGCGGTCTGGTTCTGGGAGGACGCGTGTCGTGCCATGACTGGTTGCCACCTTCTGGTACGCCGGGTAATCAGGTCGACACGAAGGGTAGTTGACGTGTGACGCACCTTTCAAAGCCGACCCGCGGGGTCGGCAGGGGGGCGCCCGATGCCTCACACTGGTGTCTCGTGACCTCCCACCCGCCCATACCCACGCGAGTCGTGCTGCTCTGCGGCCCTTCCGGCTCCGGCAAGTCCCTCGTCGCCGCCCGCTCCGGCCTCCCGGTCCTGCGGCTCGACGACTTCTACAAAGAGGGCACCGACCCGACGCTGCCGCAGGTCCTGGGAAGCACCGACATCGACTGGGACCACCCCGAGTCGTGGGACGCGGACACGGCGGTCACCGCGATCACCGAGCTGTGCCGCACTGGTCGTACGAACGTTCCCGTGTACGACATCTCGCTGAGCGCCCGTACCGGCGAGGAGCGCGTCGACATCGGCCGGACCCCGTTGTTCATCGCGGAGGGCATCTTCGCCGCCGAGATCGTGGAGCGCTGCCAGGCGGAGGGCGTCCTCGCGGACGCGCTGTGCCTGAGCCGGGGCCCGGTCAAGACGTTCCGCCGGCGCTTCCTGCGGGATCTGCGCGAGGGCCGCAAGTCGGTGCCCTTCCTGCTGCGCCGCGGCTGGCGGCTGATGCGCGCCGAACGTTCCATCGTGGCCCGCCAGACGGCCCTGGGCGCACACGCGTGCGACCGCGACGAGGCGATGGGCCGGCTCGCGGACGCGGCGGCGGGCACCAGGACCTACGTACGCACCACGTAGACAACCGGCACCCGAACTCCCGGACACACCAAAGCGGGACTGGATGGACCCCCCGGCCCTCCAGCCCCGCTCCTTTTTTTGGTGCTCCCCCGCGGCCCCCCGACCCCGGTGGTTCCCCCCTGGTGGTGCTCCCCCGTGCTTCCCCCGTCTACTGCTCCCCCGTCTTCACCGCTCCCCCGAGCGGTGCCCCCCAGGCCTTCAGGCGACAAGCTCCCCGAA
>NZ_JBSFDA010000318.1:0-4913 GCF_053593675.1 Streptomyces sp. NPDC002156
GCCTGGGCTGAAAGGTCAAGCGCCGGCCGGCACAATCCAGCCCGTCCGGCGTTTGAGGACGAGCGCGTTCAGCGCGATACGGGGGTTCGGGGGCGGAGCCCCCGAGGGACGGGAACGGGTAAGGGCGGCGGGGGCGAAAAACTCACGCCGGCCGCAGGTGCACCACATCCCCCGCCCCCACCGGCTCCTGCACCCCTTCCCCCGTGGCCAGCACCAGCCTCCCGTCCCCGTCGACGGCAACCGCCTCCCCCACCACACTCCGATCCCCCGGCAACTCCGCCCGCACAGTCCGCCCCAACGTCGCGCACCCCGCCGCATACGTCTCCTGCAGCCCGGACAACACCGGATCCCCCTCCACCGCCCGCCACCGCACATACCACTGCTCCAACGACCGCAGCACCGCCCGCAGCAACGGATCCCGGTCCGTCCCCACCGCCCCCGCCAACGCCAGCGACCCAGCCGTAGGCACCGGCAGCTCGTCCTCGCGCAGGGTGACGTTGATGCCGATGCCGATCACCACCGCGTCCGCACCGGCCCGCTCCGCGAGGATCCCGCCCGCCTTGCGCTCCGCGCCCCCGACGCTCACCAGCAGATCGTTGGGCCATTTGAGTGACGTATCGACGCCCGCGGCCCGCGACAGCCCCGTCGCCACCGCGACCCCGGTCAGCAGCGGCAGCCAGCCCCAGCGGGCCACCGGCACCCCCGTCGGCTTCAGCAGCACGGAGAAGAACAGCCCGGAGCGGGCGGGCGCCGTCCACTGCCGGTCCAGCCGCCCGCGCCCGGCGGTCTGCTCCTCGGCGACCAGGACGAACCCCTCCTCCGCCTTGCCCGCATTCGCGAGGGCGACGAGATCGGCGTTCGTGGACCCCGTACTGCGGACCACCTCGACCCCCGACCAGAGCCCGCCCTCCCGGACCAGCGCCCGACGCAGCGCACCGGCGCCGAGCGGCGGCCGGTCGAGATCGGACCAGCGCCCGTCGTTTCCTGCTGAACCCTCTGAACCCTCTGAACCCTCTGATCCTGCTGAACCTGCTGATCCCTCTGAGTCATCTCGCGGCGTCATGCAAGCCACACTAGATGTGGTAAACGCCGCACTGCCGATGGGTAGGCACCCCACTACGCTACGGATGAGTAGCCAATCCCCCTTCTGAGCACGTCACACTTTGCAGGGAGCCGCATCCCGATGGCCGAGCCGGTAAAGCCGCAGCAGATCGACATCCACACCACCGCTGGCAAGCTCGCGGACCTGCAGCGCCGCGTCGACGCGGCGACGCACGCCGGATCGGAACGGGCTGTCGAGAAGCAGCACGCCAAGGGCAAACTGACGGCCCGTGAGCGCATCGAACTGCTCCTGGACGAGGACTCGTTCGTCGAGCTGGACGAGTTCGCCACACACCGCTCGACCAACTTCGGCCTGGAGAACAACCGCCCCTACGGCGACGGCGTCGTCACCGGCTACGGGACCGTCGACGGGCGTCCGATCGCCGTGTTCTCCCAGGACTTCACCGTCTTCGGCGGCGCACTCGGCGAGGTGTACGGCCAGAAGATCGTCAAGGTCATGGACTTCGCGCTGAAGACCGGCTGCCCGGTCATCGGCATCAACGACTCGGGCGGCGCCCGTATCCAGGAAGGCGTGGCCTCCCTCGGTGCCTACGGCGAGATCTTCCGCCGCAACACCCACGCGTCGGGCGTGATCCCGCAGATCAGCCTGGTCGTGGGCCCGTGCGCGGGCGGAGCGGTCTACTCCCCGGCCATCACCGACTTCACGGTCATGGTCGACCAGACCTCGCACATGTTCATCACCGGCCCGGACGTCATCAAGACGGTCACCGGCGAGGACGTCGGCTTCGAGGAGCTGGGCGGGGCCAGGACCCACAACTCCGCCTCGGGCGTGGCCCATCACATGGCCGGCGACGAGAAGGACGCCATCGAGTACGTCAAGCAGCTGCTGTCGTACCTGCCGTCCAACAACCTCAGCGAGCCCCCGCTGTTCCCGGAGGAGGCGGACCTCGCCGTCACGGACGAGGACCGCGAGCTGGACATCCTGATCCCGGACAGCGCCAACCAGCCGTACGACATGCACACGGTGATCGAACACATCCTGGACGACGCCGAGTTCTTCGAGACGCAGTCCCTGTTCGCGCCCAACATCCTCACCGGCTTCGGCCGGGTGGAGGGCCGTCCGGTCGGCGTCGTCGCCAACCAGCCGATGCAGTTCGCGGGTTGCCTCGACATCGCGGCGAGCGAGAAGGCCGCCCGCTTCGTACGCACCTGCGACGCCTTCAACGTGCCGGTCCTCACCTTCGTGGACGTCCCCGGCTTCCTCCCGGGCGTCGACCAGGAGCACGACGGCATCATCCGGCGCGGCGCCAAGCTCATCTACGCCTACGCCGAGGCCACCGTCCCGCTCATCACGGTCATCACCCGCAAGGCCTTCGGCGGCGCCTACGACGTCATGGGCTCCAAGCACCTGGGTGCCGACCTCAACCTGGCCTGGCCGACCGCCCAGATCGCCGTCATGGGCGCCCAGGGCGCGGTCAACATCCTGCACCGCCGCACGATCGCCGAGGCGGAGGCCAACGGGGAGGACCTGGACGTGGTCCGCGCCCGCCTGATCCAGGAGTACGAGGACCACCTCCTCAACCCCTACATCGCGGCCGAACGCGGCTACGTCGACGCGGTGATCCTGCCGTCCGACACCCGCCGCCACGTCGTACGGGGCCTGCGCCAGCTCCGCACGAAGCGCGAGTCCCTGCCCCCGAAGAAGCACGGCAACATCCCCCTCTAGACCGTTTCGACTGCCGTTCAGGAGCCGCTGTGAACATCAAGGTCGTACGGGGCAACCCGACCCCCGAGGAGCTGGCCGCCGCCCTGGCAGTGGTCCGAGCCCGAGCCGTGGCAGCGTCCTCCACGACACCGGGTACCCCAGGCACGAAGGACGCCTGGGCAGACCCGGCAAGACTCGCGTCCCAGCGCCTGCCCAACCCGGGCCCGACATCATGGACCCGCACCTACTGGCCGGCGTGACTGAGGCATCCAAGGGGCGCGGGGCTGTGTCAATATGCGGCTCCGCCGCGCGAGCGCACGGAGGGACAACAAAGGGCGCCGATTTGAGTACGGCTACTCAGGCGCCCCAACCCGCGGAGCGTCACGCTGGATGGCATGTTGTGGTCCGACCCCGAGAACGAACCGCCGAAGGAACTGCGCGAAGCGCAGCAGATGCTTCGGCGGCTCGGGTTTCTCATGGCCCTGGCCATGCTGCTCGCGATGATCGTCCTCGGAGTGCTGTAGGCACACAGCCCACACACCCCGCCGATACGCTTACCGCATGACCGATCAGCCACGCCGCCGCCTCGTGCTCGCCTCCCAGTCACCCGCCCGGCTCAACCTGCTCAGGCAGGCCGGACTCGACCCCGAGGTGATCGTCAGCGGCTTCGACGAGGACGCCGTGACGGCGCCGACCCCCGCCGAACTGGCCCTCGCCCTCGCCGAGGCGAAGGCCTCCGTGGTGGCCGCGAAGCCCGAGGTGCGGGGCGCGCTGGTGATCGGCTGCGACTCCGTCCTCGACCTGGACGGCGAGGCGTACGGCAAGCCCGCAGACGCCGAGGAGGCCACCGCCCGCTGGAAGTCGATGCGCGGCCGGGCGGGCACGCTCCAGACGGGCCACTGCGTCTGGGACACGGCGAACAACCGCCACGTGTCGGCCACCGCGTCCACGGTCGTGCGGTTCGGCGAGCCGACCGACGACGAGATCGCCGCGTACGTCGCCTCCGGCGAGCCCCTCCATGTCGCCGGGGCGTTCACCCTCGACGGCCGCTCGGCACCCTTCATCGACGGCATCGACGGCGGCCACGGCAACGTGATCGGCATCAGCCTGCCCCTCGTACGCAGGCTGCTCGCCGAACTGGGCGTCGGGATCACCGAGTTGTGGACGCCCGGGGAGAAGTAGCGATCACGGGGTGCTGGGCGTCGGCGGAGGGGTGAGCGGCGAGCCGCCCCCCGCGCTGTCCTCCGGGCCCTCGGACACGGGGGTGTCCCGCTGGTCGTACGTCATCAGCAGGAGCACCACCAGCGTCATCACCACGACCATGGTCAGGAACGCCGTCCAGCCCACCAGGCCCCAGGCGAAGGCCCCCAGCAGCGCGTGCACCACGGCCGCGCTGATCAGCAGGATGCGGCCGAGGCCGGCCGGGGAGCGGTCGCGCAGGGCGACGAGCAGGGCCACCACGCCGCACAGCGCGAAGTAGGCGCCGAAGACCAGGCCGCCGATCTTCGAGGACACGGACATCATGTCCGGGTCGAGACCGGCGAGGGACATCTGCTGGTTGTCGACGACCGTCCCCAGGAACCAGTTCAGCGCGGCGACGCCGAACGCCTCCACGAACAGGACGACCGCGACGATCCAAGCCACCGGTCTGCGGACCACTGGCCCCCACCCACTTTCGACTGCCGCGCGTGCGGCTAGTACTACGTTCGGTTGGCACTACGTTCGGTACAGCGTGAACGCTACTAACGGGTAAACGCGCGGACAAGGGTTCGTCCGAGGTTGCTCGACGGGCAAAGAATCATTGGGCCGTTCGTAGGGACTCCACAAAGAAACGGAGTGGGCCGCAGCACGCTCTCACAGAGACCTTGACCACATCAGGGGGCTAGGGTTTCCGCAAGGAGTCCTGCGTACGTAGGTGCGACAAGGGATTTCGCGGGTCGAGCGAGCCTCGTATCACGCTCCGTGTGGGCAAGCTCACCAGTGGGGACGGGTCGATGCGCCGTGTCGGCAGTCCCTAAACTCGGCTTGTTTCAAGGAGGGAGCCTCAATCGTGCGCAAGGTGCTCATCGCCAACCGTGGCGAAATCGCTGTCCGCGTTGCCCGGGCCTGCCGGGATGCCGGAATCGCGAGCGTGGCCGTGTACGCC
>NZ_JBSFDA010000319.1:0-4841 GCF_053593675.1 Streptomyces sp. NPDC002156
CAAACGCCGGACGGGCTAAAAGATCAAGCCCCGGCCGGCACCATCCAGCCCGTCCGGCGTTTGAGGACGAGCGCGTTCAGCGCGACAAAGGGGGGTGTGGGGGCGCAGCCCCCAGGGATGGGAACGGGTAAGGGCGGCGGGGGCGAAGAACTGTGGGTCAGGAAAGGCCCGACGCCCAGTCGTAGCCCTTCAGGTACGGGTCCGGCTTGATGGGCTTGCCTGAGTTCCAGACCTCTGTGATCAGGCCGTCGGCCCCTACCTTGCCTATGCGGGCCGTCTTGTAGACGTGCTGGCTCGCGCCGTCCACCGTGACCTCGCCCTCGGGCGCCGCGAACGTGATGCCGTCCGACGCCGCCTTCACCTTTTCGACGTCGAAGGAGCCCGCCTTCTCGACCATCTCCTTCCAGAGGTACACCGAGATGTACGCCGCCTCCATCGGGTCGCTCGTCGGCTTCCCCTTGCCGTACGCGGCCTGGTACGCCGCGACGAACTTCGTGTTCGCGGCCCCCGGCGTCGTCTGGTAGTAGTTCCACGCCGTCAACTGGCCCTCCAGATACTGCGTCCCGATGCTCTTCACCTCCTCCTCCGCGATCGAGACCGACAGCACCGGCATGCTCTTCGCGGTCATCCCGGAGGACTTGTACTCCTTGAAGAACGCCACGTTGCTGTCACCGTTGAGGGTGTTGAACACGGCGTCCGCGCCGGAGTCCTTGACCTTGTTGACGATCGTGGAGAACTCGGTCGAGCCCAGCGGCGCGTAGTCCTCGCCGACCACCGTCATGCCCTTGGCCTTCGCATACGCCTTGATGATTTTGTTGGCCGTGCGTGGGAAGACGTAGTCGCTGCCTACCAAGTAGAGCTTGGTCAGGCCCTGCTTCTTCAGGTAATCCAGCGCCGGCACGATCTGCTGGTTCGTCGTCGCGCCCGTGTAGAAGATGTACGGCGACTCCTCAAGTCCCTCGTACTGCACGGGGTAGAAGAGCAGCGACTTGTACCGCTCGAAGACGGGCTTCACCGCCTTGCGGCTGGACGAGGTCCAGCAGCCGAACGTCGCGACGACCTTGTCGTCCTTGATCAGCGCCTCCGCCTTCTCCGCGAAGGTCGGCCAGTCGGAGGCACCGTCCTGGCTGATGGGGTTCAGCTTCTTGCCCAGCACACCACCGGCCGCGTTGATCTCCTTCACCGCGAGCAACAGCGCGTTGTGGACGGTGACTTCGCTGATGGCCATCGTGCCGGACAGCGAGTTGAGGAGACCGACCTTGACCGTGCTGCCGGAGGTGTCGCCCTTGACGCCGGCGTCGGAGGACGTGTCGGAACCGGTCTTCGCGCCACAGGCACTGAGGGCGGCGGACGCGCCGACCACGGAAACTCCGGCCAACAGACCACGCCTGCTGATACTGAGCCCAGACATGCAGAACCGCCCTTGGGGAGGAGGGAAGGAGCGTCCACAGCCTGGGAGTTGACTGTTTCCAGGGCGTTTCCGTGCAATTGAAGAACAGTTTCCGACGGAACTAAATTTCTTCAATTAATGCTTCCGCACGGAAGCATCTATTTGCCGGATTCCAACTGGGCCACGACCGTGAAGTCCAGGCCGTCCGCCTCCGCCAGGTAGATGCGCTGGCGTACGTGCCGGTCGCGCAGGCGCAGGAGGCCGCGCGGGCCCTCGTACGACACCGCCTCCGCCGCCGCGCCGATCGCGGACACGTCGAGTGTGCGGGCGCGTTCGATCAGGGCGGCGAGCAGCAGCACGCCCTCGTAGCAGGACTCGCCGAGGCTGCCGGGGGCCGGGGCGTCGATACCGAAGCGGGCGGCGTAACTGCCGTGGAAGTCCAGGGTGTCCTGGTTGGCGAGGGAGGCGAAGAAGCCGGCCGTGCTGAACAGGTCGCGGGTCGCCTCCGGGCCGCTGGCCAGCAGCATGTTCTCGTCCATGAGGGTGCTGAGGCGGATACTCCGCCGGTCGAGGCCGAAGGCGCCGAAGGCCCGGTTGAAGCGGACCGCGTCATTGCCCACCAGGAGCATCAACACCCCGTCGGCGTCCGCGTGTTCGATGCGGCGCAGTACGTCGGTGAAGTCGTCCGTGCCCAGCGGCAGGTATGCCTCCCCGCACACCCGGGCCCGGCTCTCGCGGGCGTACCGGCGGGCGGCGCGGGCGGTCTGACGGGGCCACACATAGTTGTTGCCGACGACGAACCAGCGCCGTACGCCCCGTGCCTCGCTGATCAGCCGCATCGCCGGCCGCAGTTGCCCGGCGGGCGTCTCGCTCGTCAGGAAGACGCCCTCGGTGCGCTCGCCGCCCTCGTACAGGGCCGTGTACACGTACGGCACCCGGTGGGCGACCCGGGGCGCCAGGGCCTGCCGTACGGAGGAGATGTGCCAGCCGGTGACGCCCTGCACCACCCCGGTCGCGACCAGCGCCTCGACCTCCCCGGCGACCCGCTGCGGCTCGGCGCCCCCGTCGACCTCGATCAGCCGCAGCTCCTTGCCCAGGACCCCGCCCGCCCGGTTGACCTCCTCGACGGCCAGCCGCGCGCACGCCTCGCACGCCGGGCCGAAGATCCCGGCGGGCCCCTGCATCGGGTACACCAGCGCGACGTTCAGGGTCGCGTCGTCGGCCGTGAACCACTCGGGGGTGTGGAGCCGGGGGTGGCGGGGATGGGGATGGCTGGTCTGGGGGTGGCGGGGGTGGGGCCGCTGCATGGGGTCATGATTGCGGCATCGGACCCGGTCGGGAACCACCTGTCCCAGTGAGGCAGTCTTTTCTCTCGTGGCGATCCTGGGGAACCTTCCGAGTCAGAGCGGGCCGAACGGACCGAACGGGCCGGGTACGGGTGCCGGTGATACGGCCGGTCACATGATCGTGTGCGGCGACGACGGGCTCGCCCACCGGCTCGCCCATGAACTCCGGAACGTGTACGGCGAACAGGTCACCCTCGTCGTACCGCCCTCGGAACGGAACGTACGGCCGCCGGTGGTCGTACGGGCAGCCGGGACGGCGTCGGCGCTGCTGGACCGGGTGTCGGCGGTCGTCAACCGCGCGGCGGGCAACGGAACTACTCCTACTGGCGTCGGTGAACCCTCCCCGCACGAAGGGGTGTTGGAGGCCGCCGAGCTGACCGAGGCCGTGCTCGCCGAGGCGGGCGGGGAACGGGCGGCGGCCCTGGCGCTCGTGTACGACGACGACGAGACCAACATCCGCGCCGCCCTCACGGCCCGCCGCCTCAACCCCCGCCTGCGGCTCGTACTCCGGCTCTACAACCGGCGGTTGGGCCAGCACATCGAGGAACTCCTCGACCAGGCTTCGGCGTTGGCGGCGGTGGCAGCGATGGCCGAGGGTGACGGCAGCGGTGCGGACAGGAGGGTCGACGCCTCCACCACCGTCCTGTCCGACGCCGACACCGCCGCCCCGGCGCTCGCCGCCACCGCCATCACCGGTACCAGCAAGGTCGTCCAGACCGACGGGCTGCTGCTGCGCGCGGTGGAACGGCAGCCGCCCGCGCCGGGCGAGGTCGCCGACCCCGGCCTGTACACACTCGCCCTGCTCTCCGCCACCAGCAGCGACCCGGCCGGCGCCGACGGCTCCGAGAGCAGCGGTGACCAGGGGCCCCGGCTGCTCCCCGACGCGGCGGCGGTCGCGGCGGCGACGGGGCGCGGGACGGTCGTACTCCAGCAGGTGTCGTACGCGTACTCCGGGACGTCGATGTCGGGCGGGCGGGGCCGGGGCGTGGTGCCGCCGTTCGCGTCCCTCTTCTCCCGACGGTTGCGGTGGTCGCTGGCGGGCATGGCCGCTTCCGTGATCGCCCTCGCGGTCGCACTGACGGTCGCGACGGGCGACCACCCCGTCCACGCGACGTACCTGACCCTGCTCGACCTCTTCGCGATCAACGACCCCGCGATCGGGGCGTCCATGACCCGCCAGATCCTCCAACTCCTGTCCGGGCTGGTCGGGTTGCTGCTGCTGCCGGTGCTGCTGGCCGCGGTGCTGGAGGCGTTGGGGACTTTTCGCAGTGGTTCCGCCGTGCGCAAGCCGCCGCGTGGGCTTGGCGGGCATGTGGTGCTGCTCGGGCTCGGCAAGATCGGCACACGGGTGCTGACCCGTCTCCGCGAACTCAACATCCCGGTGGTGTGCGTCGAGGCGGACCCGGAGGCGCGGGGTCTGGCGACGGCTCGGCGGTTGCGTGTGCCGGTGGTGCTGGGTGATGTGACCCAGGAGGGCGTCCTGGAGGCCGCGAAGATCAACCGCGCGCAGGCCCTCCTCGCCCTCACCAGCGCCGACACGACCAACCTGGAGGCGGTGCTGTACGGGCGTTCCGTACGGCCCGACCTGCGTGTCGTCCTGCGCCTGTACGACGACGACTTCGCCACCGCCGTGTACCGCACCCTGCGCGCGGCGCACCCCGGCGCGACGACCCGGAGCCGGAGCGTTTCGCATCTGGCCGCGCCCGCGTTCGCCGGGGCGATGATGGGCCGCCAGACGCAGATCCTCGGCACGATCCCCGTCGAGCGGCGGGTGTTGTTGTTCGCGGCGATGCGGGTGGGTGGGCATGTGGAGTTGGAGGGGCGGACGGTGGGGGAGGCGTTTCGGGCGGGGGCGTGGAGGGTGCTGGCGTTGGATACGGGGGTGGGGGCGCCGGTGGAGGAGGGGCGGGCGTCGGGGCTGGTGTGGGATCTGCCGGAGACGTATGTGCTGCGGGCGGAGGACCGGGTGGTGCTGGCGGCTACTCGGCGGGGGTTGGCGGAGCTGCTGGGGAGGCGGCGGGGGCGGGACCGGGCTGGGGCGTAGTTTTCTCGCCCCCGCCGCCCCTACCCGTCCCATCCCTGGGGGGGGGGGGGGGGCGCGCCCC
>NZ_JBSFDA010000320.1:0-4798 GCF_053593675.1 Streptomyces sp. NPDC002156
GTCCGGTCCCTCCACGATCAGCCCCGCCACCAGCGCGCCCGACATCCCCGCGTGCGGAAGCCAGGACGACTCGGCGCCGATCCTCGCGGCCAGGGCCGGGAACTGGGCCAGGGCGTTGGACCGTTCGACGGCCAGCCGCTCGGCGGGCGTGAACGTCTCGGCCAACTGCGGTGCGGGGTCGCCGGCCGCCGGGTACAGGGTGTTGGTGAACGGCCAGTCGGTGGCGAACAGGATGTGCTTCGTGCCGGCCAGTTCCCGTACCGACTTCATCGCCTGTGGTGCCGGTGACAGCGCGGTGTCGTAGAAGAGCCGGCGGAAGCGCGGGCTGCTGTCGTCCAGTCCCGGGATGCCCAGCTGCTGGGCGACCGCCGGCGTCACGGTCAGCAGGCTGGTGCGGTAGGAGATGTACGGCAGGGTGCCGCCGGCGTGCGCGGCGAGCCAGCGGATGTGCGGATAGCGCCGGAGCACGCCCTTGTAGAGCAGGTTGACCAGCGCGCGGGTGGTGTCGAACGTGAACTCGTACAGAAAGGGTGGCAGTCCCAGGTCCGGGTAGTGCCGGGGCGTCACCGGGTGGATGAAGACCATGGCCTTCAGCTTGTTCAACGTCTTCATGAGCGGCTCGAAGACCGGGTCGCCCAGGTACGTCCCGCCGTAGCTGCTGAAGATGCCCACCCCGTCCAGCTTCAGCTCCCGCACGGCCCGCTCGGCCTCCGTCACGGCGTTGTCCACGTCCTGCTCGTCGGCGGGGCCGCCCAGCGGCAGGACGGCGAATCCGCCGAAACGCCCCTTCAGGCGTGCTGACGCGGTGTGGACCAGGTCCCGGCTCATATAGGTGTTCAGGCGTTGCGCCATGGTCATCCTGTCCTCGGCGGCGGACAGGTAGGTGACTCCTGGCTCGGAGACGGAGACCACCTGGGTCTGGATGCCGTAGCGGTTCATGAAGTCCACGGCGAGCGTCGGGCTCCAGTCCGGTTCCGGAACGCCGCCGATCTCGGTGATGTCGTGCTCTGTCAGCGACTGCCGGTAGAAGTCCGGGATCAGATGGCAGTGCACGTCGATGCGGTCCCGGCCGCGAGGTGCGGCAGCGTCGGAGGCCGAGTCGCCGGTGGCGATCGCCCGTGCCCCGCCGAGGGCCGTCGCGGCGACTCCCGCAGGCAGGGCCGCCTTGAGCAGGCCGCGTCGCCTCACAGCGTGTCGGGCACTTGGTTCAGTACTGGCCATGGAACACCTCACCGTGGGGGGAGAGCTGGCGGAGGAGGAGGTACGACTCTGCCACGGCGAGCCCCGCGTTCCTGTAGTGCTCGCTACATGGTTGCCGTAATGGTCGCTACAGTAAGAGGAGCGCGTGTACGCGTCAAGGAGTGTCGGGTTCCGCTTCGCGGTCACGTGCCGGAGCGCAGGACCCTCGCCGGCAACCTCGACATCATGACCTCGGCCGCACTGCGCACTAACGAAGGTCGATGCGACCGGAGTGGACGCGCTCACTGATCACGCCGCTGCGCTCCACGTGAGCGAGCATCACCTCACGGCCCGTCAGTTCCAGGGCAGGGTCGAGGCGTACGCACCTTGACGCCATCACCGCAGTTCTGCCCCGTGTCGGCGAGCGCGAGCGCGCTGTGACCATTGAATTTGGTGAAACGGCTGCCCTCGCTGGGTGGGTAGCTTGGGGCCTGGTCGACTCCGGGAGGGCGCGAGCCTACTGCGAGGCCACGAGCGCGTGCGCCGACGCCGCCGGACATCCCCCACGGCGGGCCCTGGAGCATGCCCAGGCCGTGTACGACTTCGCAGACGACACCACCGAACAGGCATGGGTGCGGTTCATGACCCCGTACCGTCTCGACTCTCTGTCATTGTCGGTGTACGGGCAGCTCGGGCGGCAGGAATCGGCGGAGACCGCCGACAATGCCGTGAACCGTCTCGGCGATGAGCTGGCGGAATCAGGGGTTGTGGTCCTGGGTCACCAGGCCTCAGCGCTGCTGCGCGGAGGAGACATCGAACAAGGTGTCTACGTGGCGCATCAATTCGCAGCCGCAGCAGAGGACCGGCTGAACTTGAAGAAGCTGCCCATCCCACGAATGAGCTGGGTCGCCAACGTGCAAGTCTCCTGATTCATGCTGGGGGTTTGCTGACCAGCGAGCCCTCAGCATGGCAAGACTGGTAGATGGGCGCTTGAGCTGTGTCTTTGCAGGTCAAAGTAAGTATGGCCGGTTGTCGATCTTGGCTGTTGGAAGCGGGTTCCGGCGGGAGCACTGCTGTCGGCAGTATCGGCCTTGCGACAGCGAAGGTCACGCGTGTGTACATGCGGCTATTGGGTAGCCTCGTCCGCCGCGTAGTGGATCTCGAAAAATCGTGTGACGCACTCAGGCCAGCGAGAGGAACAGCTTCTCCAGCCGGGCACGCATCTGTTCCGGCGTCTCGCCGTTGCGCTGAGCTTTCTCGGGGTCGGTCAGGCACTGCTGCAGGCCGGTGGCGATGATCGAGAAGCCTGCCCGGTCCAGGGCCCGGGAAGCGGCGGCGAGCTGTGTGACGACCTCTTCGCAGTCCCGTCCCTCCTCGATCATCCGGATCACGCCGGCGATCTGGCCCTGAGCCCGACGCAGACGGTTCAGCACGGACTTGAGCTCCGCTCCTGCGAGATCCAATTCCACAATCACTCCTTCGCTTATACCCCTAGGGGTATGGTACGTCCGGATTCGAGGTGTCGTCGAAGACAAGGATCACACCTGTCGGCGAAGGCTGAGGTTGCGGCCCGCGTTCGTTCCGGTCCCCTGGATCGGAATATCGGCCAAAGTATTCGACAAAATCGTCGACAATTTAGTCGACGGTATTGCGTGCAGATTGTCGCAGGGCTACGTTCCTCGCCGTGCCGCCATCGCGGAGCCGGCCTCGGGCGTCCCGTGCCCGCCCGTTCCCCACTCCTGTCAGGGCACCCCCGCACGAACCCCGATCCTGCGTTTGAACGGAGTACCCAGCATGCCCAAGCTGTTCCGTTGGTGCCGGTGGAAATCCGCCACCTTCATGGCCACCCTCGCCGCGGCCCTTGCGCTGGTGACTTGCGCGAGTGTGGCACTGGCCAACAGCATGACCGGCAGCGCGCAGACCTCCGACTCCGGCTCGGCTGCCGTCACCGCGAGCAGCACGGCCGCCGGTATCGCTCCGGTCATGTCCTGCGCCGGCGTCACCTCTCTGGACCTGGCCGCCGCCGTTCCCGGTGTGCCCTTCGGGATCACCTCGGCCGCCGAAGTGGCCGCCGGCAGCAACACGTTGGGCAACTGGGCCTACTGCGACGTCAAGGGCGTCATCGCCCCGCAGATCCACTTCCAGCTGCGTCTGCCCCTGGCCGGCTGGCAGGCCGACTACCTTCAGGTCGGCTGCGGCGGTCTCTGCGGCAACGTGAACACGGGCAGTGCCCCTGCCTCCAGCGGCTGCGTCCCGCTGACCAGCGGCGCCTTCGCGGTGGCGTCCAGCGACGAGGGCCACTACCAGGGCGGCGGTCTCTTCTCCACCGACCCGACCCTGCGCGCCGACTTCGGCTACAAGTCCGACCACCTGCTCGCTCAGGCGGCCAAGGCCCTCATCGAGCGGTTCTACGGGCAGGCCCCCGCCCACTCCTACTTCGACGGCTGCTCACAGGGCGGCCACCAGGCCCTGACCGAGGCGCAGCGCTACCCGACCGACTTCGACGGCATCATCGCGGGCGCCCCGGCCAACAACTTCACCGCGCTGAACACCTTCTCGCACGCCTGGACCGCCCAGTCCGTGTACCTCAACGGCGGCCCGGCCACCATCACCAACGCCGACCTCGCCCCCATCCACGAGGCCGTGCTCAAGGGCTGCGACGCGCCCGCCGACGGCATCATCGCGGACCCGCTGGCCTGCGACTGGGACCCGGCGAGCATCAAGTGCGCGGCCGGACAGACCTCCACGACCGCGGACTTCTGCCTGACGGCGGACCAGGTCATTACCCTGCGCCGGATCTACGCGGGCCCGACCGACGAGAACGGCAAGCTGCTGTACCCGGGTTACCAACTGCGCGGCTCCGAGCTGAACTGGGCCGGGATCATCACGCCGGCCACCGCCGCCGCCAACTCCGGTGACATCAGCTTCGTGCGGGAGACCATCCGCTACCAGATCTTCGACAGCCCGCAGCCGACGCTGACGTACAAGGACATCAAGTTCACCGCCGCCTACTACAGGAAGGTCATGGCGCTGGGCGAGGGCATGTACGACGCCACCGACCCCGACCTCACGGCGTTCAAGAAGGCCGGCGGCAAGTTGATCCTGTGGCACGGCCTGGGTGACCAGCACATCCCGGCCGTCGGCACGATGGCGTACTACAAGGCCGTGCAGAAGGTCATGGGCGGCGCGGCGGCGACCAGCGGCTTCGCCCGGCTGTTCCTGCTCCCCGGTGTCGCGCACTGCGGCGGCGGTCAGGGCCCGGACACCTTCGACGCGCTGACCGCGATGACCGACTGGGTCACCAAGGGCGAGGCTCCGACCAGCCTGACGGCCAAGTCGGTCGACAGTGGCGGCGCCACCACCGCCACCCGCCCGGTCTACGCCTTCCCCTACATCGCGGTGAACACCACGGGCGGCCCGGACGACCAGGCGAGCAGCTACACCGCCGTCAGGTCCACCGCCGAGGCGAACCTGACCCTGAACTGGCTCGGCTCCTTCCGCTCCGGCTACGAGACGGTCGGCAACTGGGTCAACGGCAAGTGGGTCGTGACCAAGGCCAAGAACTGACCGGAAACAGCAACTGATCGAGGCGTCGCGGCCCCCGGTGGAAGCCGGGGGC